>DASZUX010000185.1:0-4555 GCA_035547455.1 Chitinophagaceae bacterium | reverse complement strand
CGTACCGTTCAAGTAATTTCAGCCTGTCGGAAAGAATAGTATCACTGATGAAAATGAGCTCTTCTTTAATGGTTTTAAAACGCTTATTGCCTTCTTCAATTGAAAATAAAACTTCGCACACCCATCTTTTACTTACAAGGTCAAGCAATTCGTTAAGTGAACACTTCTCCTCCAGGAAAGTTTGGTTGCGAAAATTTGTTGAGGTGAGTTTTCTTTCCGCCATCACTAATTTATTTATGAGGACTAATAAAACACTAAGTTATTCCATTAATGTAAAATAAATATTTCTTTTATGTTTATTTTCGGCAAAAACCAGTTCTCAATACGTAAAATTTACGCTTTGGAATATTTGTGGTAGCCGGGGCGTACTTTTACATAATTATTTAGCAACTTTCAAATTTTAATAATAATATATTATGCATTGCCTGTTTCAAAAGAAATATGTTAATTTTTTTCTGGCTGCTGTTTTTTTACTGCCCGCAGTTGTGGCTTTTGGTAAGGAGGGTGGCAGAGATTATTACCAAATAAAAATTTATCACCTTGCCACTAAAGCCCAGGAAGACAGGCTTGATGCCTACCTGCAAAATGCTTACCTGCCGGCCATGCACCGTGCGGGTGTACCCGGAGTAGGTGTTTTTAAAGCCATAGATAAAGATTCAGAACAGTTGGTATATGTATTTGCACCTTATAAATCGTGGAAACAATTTGAAGGGATTGATGCAAAACTTGCTGCCGACAAGCAGTACCAGGCAGACGGCAGCGATTATATAAATGCACCCTACAATAATATTCCCTATCGCCGGTATGAAAGCATAATTTTAAAGGCTTTTAAAGAAGCCCCTGCACCTTTTGTTCCCCAGCTAAGTGCACCAAAATCAGAGCGGGTGTACGAACTGCGCAGCTACGAAGGGCCTACTGAAAAACTGTATGAAAACAAGGTGCAAATGTTTAACAAAGGAAACGAGGTAGGTCTATTTAAGAGACTTGGTTTTAATGCCGTATTTTATGCTGAAGTTGTTTCAGGCAGCCACATGCCAAATCTTATGTACATGACAACTTTTAATAATAAGGCAGATAGGGACAAACACTGGGACGCTTTTAATAACGATGCTGAGTGGAAAGCGCTGGTGGTAAAGCCCGAGTACCAGCATAATGTTTCAAAAGCGGATATAAAGTTTTTGAGGCCCGCAGACTATTCAGATTTTTAATTTGCTAAGTGCCTGCCACGCAAATGTTTATGCCGGGCAAATAAAAAATGTTATGCTAATGGTTATTAGCAGGATATAAAATATTGTTAACGTGGGGTGAAGCAATCATTTTTCCCGGTAACTGTATTCGGCGTTTACACCAATGCTTAATAATTTGCAGGTATGAAAAACGGGGTAAAATCTAAGGTTCTTTCTGCTGTAGCCTTTCTTACCTTTTCGGCAATTTCTGCCAGTGCCCAAACCGGTAAAATTTCGGGAAGAATATTTTCATCTGCCAATAAAGATATTGTTCCGCAGGCTACTGTTAACCTGTTGGGTAAAGACTCAAGCGTAAAGCGTTCCGCACTTTCTGATAGCCTCGGTAATTTTATTTTTTCGGGGCTTGCAGGCGGCCAGTACATATTGCAGGTACAATCATTGTCATATAAAACACTGCACAGGGATGTGGCAGTACCTGTAAATAGGGGTTTAAGCCTTGATTCTGTATTTCTTCAGCCCTCTTACGATGCCCTGGGCGGGGTGGTTATAACAGCTAAAAGAACAACGGTTTTAATTAAAAATGATACTACAGAGTTTAGTGCCGCAAGTTTTAGGGTAAGGAAGAATGGCAGTGTGGAAGATGTGCTGAAAAAGATGCCAGGTATAGAAGTGGATAAAAACGGTGGTGTAAAGGCACAGGGAGAAACAGTAACCCAAATTTACGTGGACGGCAAACCGTTTTTTGGTACTGACATAAAATCTGTAACCCAAAATTTTCCTGCAGACGTAATTGACAAAATACAAATTATTGATAAACGCAGCGACCAGGCGCTGGCTACTAAAGTGGAAGACGGCGTACACGAAAAAATAATAAACGTAACGCTTAAAAAGAACAGGAAAAGAGGGGCGTTTGGAAAAGATTATGCCGGCTATGGCACTGATAACCGTTACGAAGCAAAAGCAAATACAAACTTTTTTAATAACGATAAAAAACTATCAATAATAGCCGGCGCTAACAATACAGGACGCAACGACAATAATAACAGCGGGGCCAATGATGCTTCTTACGACAACTGGAATGGTACTATGGATAACCGGCAGCTTAAAATAAACTATGCCGATAAATATGGGAAAAACTTTGACTTTAGCGCATGGGCCGGGTATGAACGCAACAGGAACGTGCGTATGCAGGACATAAGCCGCCAGAATATTTTTACTGACTCTTCTACTTATTATGCTGAAAGCAACCATAACACTTCCACAAGTAATAATATGTACACTGGTTTGTATTTTGAATATCGCCCTGATACGCTTACGTTTATACGCTTTAATGAATCTGCCGGGTATAACCAGTACCGGTACAATTCAGCAGCACTGTTTAATACTACCCTGCAGGATAGCAGTAAGTTTAATAATGGTGACAGAACTTATTCCAGCAATTCAAAATCGCCATCGGTTAATGGCCAGGTAAGTTATAATCACAGGTTTGGCAATTCAAGGCGCAATTTGTTTATCAACGTAAACAATAACATCAATACAAGCAAGGCTCAATTATATAATATAAGCGATAATTATTTTTTCCCGGTTGACAGCACGGCTTACTCACTGCTGCTTAATCAATTGCAGTTTAACGACAGCCGCTCCACCAGGGTAGGCGCTACAGTAAGTTATAGCGAACCTGTTACGGAAAAAAGCTCGCTTAATGTTAGTTATAATTATAACTATGCAGTAAACGATGCCCCAAAACAAGTGTTTGATTATAATACGCTCAGCCAGTTATACGATCTTTTTAATGACACGCTAAGCAACCACTATAATAACTCATCTTACAACAATGTTGTAGCACTAAATTATAACTACGGTGGTAAAAGCAGTGGCTTTGGCGCAGGGGTAAGGTGGCAAAACGCGGTAATTGAAAGTAAGCCTGCCGGTAAAGACACTATGTACCAGCAATCATATAATGGCTGGTCTCCTAACTTAAGCTTTTATTCAAATGGCAAGGGCCGCAGGTTTAATATTTATTACTCATTTGGTTTGCAGGCGCCACAGGCATACCAGTTACAGCCGTTGATTGATAATACAAACCCGCTTTATGTAAAGTTGGGAAACCCGGAATTAAAATATGCAGAGGTGCATACCGTAAGGTATAACTTTAATTATTACAACTCCCACAAGCAATTGGGCTTTAATTCCAACGCCGGGTTTAGCTCCATATTAAATAATATTGGTAACAGTACGGTATTTAATAACACCAATGGCGCACAGGTTACGCAGCCCGTAAATACTGATGGCGCTTACAACTGGAACGCCTGGTTTAGCTTTTACAGCCCCATTTACTTTGGCAGGGACAAAGTAAAGTGGAACATAAACCTGTATGCCAATGGGTGGCGTAATGCAAACCTGCTGAACGGTGATGAAAACATAAACCTTAGCAATTACTCAAAAGTGTACTTTGGCTTAACGTATGATACACCTAAATGGATGGATTTTCATACCGACCTCAGCCTTAGCAGGCAGGCCACTGAGTACTCCCTTCAGCCAGACCTGAATACTACATCATACTTTGTAGATGTAAGCCCCAATATTACTATAGTGCCGGTTACTAATACTGAAATTAACATTGACTACGATTACCGGCAAACAACCGGGCAATCTGCAGGATATAATACCTCGGTAAATATTCTTAATGCTGACATTGTACAATACTTTGGAGAGAAAAAGGCTTTTTGGGTAAAACTTAAAGCCTATGATTTGCTGAACGAGAATGTAAGTATTTGGCGCAGCATAGCAGATAATTACATACAG
Source organism: Chitinophagaceae bacterium (assembly GCA_035547455.1). GTDB lineage: Bacteria > Bacteroidota > Bacteroidia > Chitinophagales > Chitinophagaceae > JABDFW01. The sequence continues at coordinate 563 of DASZUX010000185.1, read as the reverse complement.
GATACAAAGGCTAATGTACTTTCAAGGTTTTTGCTGTTAAGCCTCAATTTCAGGCTTAATAAATTTAACAGCAGCAATACCGCAAATATTGATATACCGGACGACAGGCCTAAAATGTAATACCATCCTGCCGGGGGTTAATAGCCCGCAAAACTCAAATGCTTTACCAGCTCAAATGGCAGGGCCGGCAAGTTGCGCCGCTCAATAAGGTAGGTTGAAAGCCCGGCGAGATCCTTGTAAATATAATGTTTCCCCAGTGCGCCTTCAAGGTAACCCACGCCTGATGTATTACCGGTACCTACACGCAGGCCTATCATACGCCGTACCATAATAAAATGCCTGTACCGCCAGGCGCTTAACATATTGTCAATTTCAACCAGGCTGTCAAGTACCTGGTACGACGTTTGGAATACCGGGAAATCCCTGTAAAGCATAATAAATAAGGCCGAGCGCAGCGCCTTTGCCGAAAAGCTGCTGCGCAGGGCAGGCAATTGTTCTGGCGGGTATGTTGCGGGGGCCTTTTCAAAAAAAACGTAAGCAAAATCCTCTATTTTGCCATTTTC
>DASZUX010000184.1:0-3535 GCA_035547455.1 Chitinophagaceae bacterium | reverse complement strand
GAATTTATGCATCGTACCTATCGCAAATGGTTCCATCTCGCAGGCAGGTGCAAAAGTATCTACAGTCCAATCTTTTGTAAGTGCCTGTTCAATGGTGTCATGCCTGCCCGGGTACACTTCCCTAAAGGCAGCCAGCACCCTTCGGGCTGAAAGGCCGCCGGGCCCGTAAGCTTTAAGTATAATGCGTTTTGAATCAACATGATTTGTTTCTTCCCATATTGATGAAATGTCAGGGTGTTCAAACTCCATGTTAATGCTCTTGAAACCATCATCAAGCCAAAAACGGGTAGCGCATTCAAATACATAAAAAGGGTGCGAGGAGTATTCAAGGTTATCTACCACGTATTGCTTTTCTGCTGAAAGTGCCGGGGTAACGGGTATGTTTTTAAATACCGGCAGTGTTATGCAGTTAACAATATAGTCTGCACTCATCTCCTGCTCGTCATCTTTGCCGTAGGGCTTATAGGTTACCGTTACGTTTTTATCCGTTTGTGCTATTGAAGTTATGGGGTGGTTAAGCCTTACCCTCTCTCCCAGCCTTTTTGCAAAGGCCATCGGCAACTGCTCATTGCCATCCTTTAGATGAAAAGTATCTCCCTCGTTGGGTGGTATGCCGCGCATTTGCATTATGGCCATACGCCACAATACATACAGCGCATTGGAATGTTTACCGCCCAGCATGCGCAGCGCAGCATCAGAAGCGCCCTCTTTCTTATAAATATCAGCAATTGGTGTATTATCGTAATCATCATATCCTATTCCAAAAGGCTGGTAAGCATCTTTAAACTTATCCAGGTAAGGCTTTAAATAATACCACTGCAAATCTTTGCGGGCGGCGTTAGCAAGCACTGCAATTTCTTTATCATTAAACCCGTCCTGCTTTAGCCGGGCAGGGCTGTACAACTCTTCATCGGTATAAAATTTACCGCCGCGCATACGCAGGGCGTGCTTGTTAGGCGCTGCATCCGATCCTTCTGCAAACGGGTACGCTATAACCGGCAGGTTAAACATTTCAGCATATTCAAAAAAACGTTCGTAACCCGGTTTGGTAATATGGTCCGCGCCAAAATCGGCATACAGGCCATCACTCAATCCATCACGGCCGGTATATACATGGCCGCCGTAACGCCCCGTGGCTTCCAGTATAACCACCTCATGCCCCGCCTTCATCAATTCATAGCCGCAGCATAAGCCGGTAATACCCGCGCCTGCAACTATAATTTTTTTACCGGTAGGCGGTGCAGTTGACTTTTCTCCATCTTCAAGTATGGGTGCCTCCCCCGCAGCCTGCTGTGCATGTATATTTGCAGCAACAGCAGTGCCTGCCCCTGCAATAAAAGCCTGCTTAATAAATTTTCTGCGTTGTAACGGTTTCATGAAGTTAGTTTAGAAAGAGAGGTAAATGTAACAAAGAATGATGAAGCGGTAAGCCGCTTATTTTATTGATTTAACCTTGCACCCTCTTTTATATATTTCCTGGCTTAGTATAAACTTATCAACCTGCCCCTAAACGCTCTTTTAACAAAATACTACACGGCATGGTATGATACTTGAGCTATTGTACATATTGTTAACCTAAAAAAAATTATATGAACAACCTTGAATTAAAAGGCAACTGGAATGTTTTTAAAGGGAAGCTTAAAAAATCGTATGCAGACCTTACAGATGATGATTTGACTTATGAAGAAGGAAGGGAAGATGAATTGTGGGGCAGGTTGCAAAAGAAAACCGGCCAGACAAAAGAACAATTAAGCAAGTTGCTTAGCCGCGATGATGATTATGACTCAGCGCCAACCGGCCGGCGGTAACAGGTTATTGAAATTTTATTTATCGCTCCCGGCTAAGCCGGGAGTTTTTTTGCCACTTACTAAGTATATGCCCCCGTTTATTAATTGCAAATTGGCGCTGTTTTTTTAACCGGTATTTTAACATAAAAAAACTGGTAACCAAATAGCGGCATCTTATGTGTAAAATAATACCTGCCTCCTTTTTCAGCATCCTGCTGCTGTCATTCACCTGCATCAGTGATGTTTTTCAGCAAATAGGCACTACGCTTACCGAAGCCAAACAACAAACGCTTGTGCAATTGGCACACGAAGATTTTGATTTTTACGGGCTTACCTACAATATGCAGCAAGCCTGCAAAAAACTGCCACCCGTAATACGTGAAGCTACCGTAGCAGCCGCGGCACTGCAACTGCGGGCATACATTGAATCGCCTGCGTTTAAAAACGATTACGATACCTACCTGGCAAATACTTACCCAATGGAAACCTTTAATGCTGCCGGCGAAAAATGGGAACAAATGAGAAAAAGCAAGGAGGAGGATTTAACCAATACCATGAACCTGCAGGTGCCCGGATTTGATGCTGCGCAAACTTTTGCCCAGCAGTTAGATGCAGAAATAGCGATGGACAGCAACCTGCTTGCAATGGATGATACACAATTAAATGGAACGCATCTTGACAAAAACAATTTCAGGAAGGATATTGCCGACAACAAAATGCTTAAAAACCTTTTTGCAAAAGACAAAGCAGCGTTTAAAAAGAAATATGTTGAAATAGCTGCTGCCAGGGACGTACGCAACGAGATGCTGAATGAAAAAAACGAAATTGAAACCGCCAATGCCGCCAACAAAGCCAAAATAAACAGGCTGGGCAATTACAAAAGCGTATTGCGTAAACAATTGCAGCAGTTTATTGAGCAAACTGCCGGCATTGATTTTAATGCGCAGCTAAAACAGCAGGGTGATATAAAAGTATTTGTAAACCCCGGCTACGAAAGTAAACCGGGCGACTGGAAATTTTATTACCGTTGCGGCAGGGAGTATGTAACCAGTGCAAGAAAATTCGCACAGGACTGGCTGAAAAGCATGCAATAGAAGCCAGGTTACCTGCCCCTTAACACCATTGAAAGCTGCCACAATACAATGCCTGCGGCCACCGAAATATTGAGCGAGTGTTTCATGCCAAACTGTGGTATTTCAATACACCCGTTACATAGACTAAGAACATCTGCCTGCACCCCTTCCACCTCGTTACCAAATACCACGGCAAGCTTACCCTGGCCGGGCAGCAAAAATTTATCCAGCATTATACTTCCTTCTGCCTGTTCAATACCATAAACCGCGTAACCCCGTAGCTTTAAATCCTGCACGGCATCGGTAGCGTTATTGTAATAAAGCCAGTCAACCGTTTCGGTAGCGCCAAGGGCTGTTTTGTGTATATCGCGGTGCGGTGGCTGCGGTGTATATCCGCACAGGCAAATAGCTTCAATTATAAAAGCATCAGCCGTCCTGAACACGCTGCCCACGTTATGCATGCTTCGTATGTTATCCAGCACTACCACAATCCTGTTCTTTTCGGCCAGCTTAAACTCTTCCACGGTTTTCCGGCCTAATTCATCCATGCTTAACTTTCGCATAATGCAAATATACCCTGCGGAATCAATCGTTTTAACTACCGATTTTTTTTGCCCTTTCACCCTGCCTGCAATTATCTTTCTGAAAAACTATACACATGAGAAAAATCGTCAG
>DASZUX010000183.1:0-5286 GCA_035547455.1 Chitinophagaceae bacterium | reverse complement strand
CAAAAATGTGCGAGAGAAATAATGGCTGAGCTAGAGCGGGGTTAAATGGCTTGCTGCCACAACCGCTTATAAACGGTATGGTGAAAACACCCGTACTGAGCAATGACAGTTTTAAAAAATGTCTTCTTTCCACAGGCAATCGTTTTAGTTATATATAATTGCCAGGCTGGCATTAACCTGCGCAAACCTTATTAAGCAGCCTGCCGCCAATAAAGCTACATACACCCCGGCCCCCGGCAACACTAATTTTTTACACAGCAACGGTTACACGCAAACTATGATTTGATTTTTTTGTGTTTATTTTATACCTTGTTTTTTTGCGTACCCGCAAACTGCAAGGGTGATTTGAGCATCCCACCCATTCTGTAAAATTTACGCAATGAAATTAATGTATAAAACAATATAAATAATTAAAAAGTTATTTTTATTTTAGGCTATGAATACACAACGGGAGGTTCATGATTTTATCGTCAACGGGCACAAAGTGTATTTAAAGCATTTGTCCCTTGATTGTGTTATATTCGGTTATCACCGCAACCAGCTAAAAGTATTATTGCTTGAAAATAAAGGAGGGCTTTGGTCGCTTGCCGGTGGATTTATTAAAGTGGAAGAAACTTTACAGCAAGCGGCAGCGCGTATACTGAAAGAGCGTACCGGGCTTGACAGGCTCTTTCTTCAGCAGTTTCACACATTTGGCGACCCGGACCGGTCTGTAAGAACGCAGGAACAAATAAAAACACTTTCCGGCCTGGCAAAGGTGCCGGTTGCTAAAAACCATTGGCTGCTTGAACGAACTATTTCACTCGGGTATTATGCAGTCACTGAATATTCAAAGGTTACCCCGCAAACAGATTATTTTTCCCAGCAATGCGTATGGTGGGATATAGATACGCTGCCGCAAATGGTATTTGACCATGACCTGATTGTTAAAGAAGCTTTGAAAGCAATGCGCATGCAGATTTACCACCAGCCCATAGGGTTTAACCTGTTGCCGGAAAAGTTTACCCTGCCGGAAATACATGACCTTTATGAAACTATACTGGGCAAAAAACTCGATCGCCGGAATTTCCCCAAAAAGCTGCTTGCCGTAGGTATTATTAAAAAACTGGACGAACAAAAAAAGATAGGGGCGCACCGCTCACCCTACCTGTATAAATTTGATAAAAGAAGGTACGACAGGGCATTGAAAGATGGTATTGTGCTGGCATTTTAAAAAAGCACAATTACCGGGCTTTCACCGCAAATATCTTACCCTTTATAAAACTTTTGATAAATTAAAATTGTATGTCGGCCTTAACGCTTACATTTATTGCACCTTTTTATATACATAAGTCAACAACCATCAAATGAGAAAGATTGCTTCACTGCTGCTGCTGGTAATTGCAGCAACCGTTTATTTTTCATGCAACACCAAAAGAAGCGGCAACCCCCGCGTACTGGTATTCAGTAAAACAACCGGGTTTCGCCATGCGTCCATTCCAAACGGCATTGCGGCCATTATAAAGCTTGGCCAGGAAAATGGTTTTGATGTGGATACCACCGAAAACGCCGATATGTTTAACGAGGACACGCTGAAAAAATATTCAGCAGTAATTTTTCTAAGCACCACCGGCCATATATTAGATGCGCACCAGCGCACGGCGCTTGAGCGTTATATACAGGCGGGCGGTGGCTTTGCAGGAGTACACTCCGCCACCGATACTGAATATGACTGGGGCTGGTATGGCCGCCTGGTAGGCGGGTATTTTGTTGACCACCCCGGCATACACGATACATTTCCCAATGTGCAGCCCGGTGTGTTTGACGTGGTTGACCAATCATTTATAGCAACCAAACATTTACCTGCACAATGGAAACGCACTGATGAGTTTTATGCCTTTAAAAAATTACAGCCTGATTTGCATGTGCTTATAAAGATTGATGAAAACAGCTACCATGGCGGGCACCGTATGGGAGACCACCCTATGGCATGGTACCATGATTTTGACGGTGGCCGTGCTTTTTATACCGAGTTGGGGCATACGGCAGAATCATATACCGAGCCGGATTATTTAAAACACCTGCTTGGCGGTATCCAATATGCTATCGGGGATAATAAAGAGCTGGATTACAGCAAGGCAACATCCCAATACGCACCGGATGAAGACCGTTTTACCAAGGTTGCATTGGTGCAGGGTACATTTTTTGAACCCACAGAAATGACGATTTTGCCTAACCTGGATATTTTGGTGGTGCAGCGCCGCGGCGAAATAATGCGTTACGACCATGCTACAAAAAAGGTTAAGCAGGTTGGCTTTTTAAATGTGTACTGGCATACACTGCATACCCCCGGCGTGAATGCCGAAGAAGGTGTGCTGGGGCTTTGCAAAGACCCGCATTTTGACAAAAACCATTGGGTGTACATTTATTACAGCCCTGCAGATACATCTGTAAACAGGCTGTCGAGATTTACATTTGAGAATGATACGATAGACCTGAAAACAGAAAAACCCATTCTTGATGTCCGGAGCCAGCGGGAAATTTGTTGCCATACCGGTGGTTCAATAGCATTTGGGCCTGATGGACTGCTGTATTTTTCAGCCGGGGATAACTCCACCCCGTTTGATGAGCCGGGCGCAAAATATGTAAGCAACAGCTTTGCCCCGCTGAATGATATACCCGGCCACCAGCAATATGACGCAAGACGCAGCGCCGGTAACACGAATGACCTTCGTGGTAAAATTATGCGCATAAAGATTAACGACGACGCCACTTACTCCATCCCCGACGGAAACCTCTTTCCAAAAGGCACTCCTAAAACAAGGCCTGAAATATATGTGATGGGCGACCGTAACCCTTACCGTATTTCAGTTGACCAGAAAAACGGTACATTGTACTGGGGCGAGGTAGGCCCCGATGCAGGTTCTGACAGTCTGGACACGCGTGGGCCACGCGGTTACGATGAAGTAAACCAGGCACAAAAAGCAGGGTTTTACGGCTGGCCTTTGTTTGTGGGCAACAACTATGCATACCATCCTTATGATTATTCAAATGGTACACATGGCCCGGCTTTCGACCCCATGCACCCTGTAAATAATTCGCGTAACAATACCGGCTTAGATACCCTGCCTCCGGCGCACCCCGCCTTTATCTGGTACCCGTACGCCGCTTCTCCTGATTTTCCTGAAGTAGGTACAGGCGGGCGTAACGCAATGGCCGGGCCGGTATATTACCCTGACCTTTACCCCAAAGAAACACGTATGCCTGACTACTACAATGGCAAACTGTTTATATACGACTGGATACGTGGCTGGATAAAAGTGGTAACCATGCTGCCCGACGGCCAGTTTGACAAGATGGAACCGTTTATGGAGCATACCCAACTGCATAACTGTATTGATATGGAGGTTGGCCCGGATGGCAGGATTTACCTGCTGGAATATGGTACAGGGTGGTTCCAGAAAAACCCTGATGCCGGGCTTTCAGTAATTGAATACACAGCAGGCAACAGGCCGCCGCATGCAGGGGCAGTTTCGGTTGATAAGGCCGCAGGTGCATTGCCATTTACTGTAAAAGCAACAGTACAAGCCAAAGACCCCGAAAATGAAGCAATGACATACACCTGGGATTTGGGTAATGGTACTACCAAAGAGACCTCTGAACCGCAACTTGATTATACTTATAGCACTGCCGGCGATTACAAGATTTCAGTAGAAGTGAAAGACAAAGAAGGCGCTTCTTCCAAAAGCGACGCAGTAAGCGTATATGCCGGTAATGAAATACCGGAGGTAACAGTAAGCCTTGCAGGCGGCAACAAATCATTCTACCTGCCTGGCCAGCCGGTTAAGTACAGTGTTACTGTGACTGATAAAGGCGATACGTCAAAAATTGACCCTGCCAACCTGTTTGTGTCGGTTGATTATGTGCAAGGTTATGATAAGGCTTCGGTAGTAACAGGCGGCAGCGCTAATATTGCAGGCAAGGTGCTTACCCAAACACTGGACTGCAAAAGTTGCCATAAAGAGGCTGAAAAATCTATCGGGCCTTCATTTATAATGGTATCGCAGAAGTATGCCAAAGATCCTAATGCACCTACCTACCTTAGCCAGAAAATTATGAAAGGCGGCAGTGGTGTATGGGGCGATGTAGCAATGGCTGCGCACCCGAACATCTCGCAAAGCGACCTTGACCAGATAATACATTATGTGCTGGGGCTTACCAATAAAGACCAGCAGAAAAAATCGCTGCCCGCAAGCGGGACTATTGTTCCGCCGCCTGCCAGCAAGCCCAATGTGTCACTGGTTATTTCTGCAAGCTATACTGATAAAGGCGGCAACAATATTAAGGCCCTTACCGGCAACGGCTCAGCAGCGCTTAGCAGCAGTTCTGTATCGTTTACCGGCAAGGAAAAAATGAAAGGCTTTACCACTGCCAATTATAATAATTTAAACTATATGCTTACGCCTAAAACCGAAGGTTGGTTTGCGGTTGACAGCATTGACCTTACAGGCGTTGGCTCTGTAAACATTATAGTAGGATGGCAGGCACCGCCGGCTTACGGCTATGATTTTGAGATACGGCTGGATGGTGAAAACGGCAAGGTAATCGGCAAGGCAAGCCTGTTGCCGCAACCTGGTAACAAACAGCAGTTTACTACTGTGCACATGGGGCTTGATGCGGTTACCGGTGGCGCCATGCACACGCTGTACTTTGTAAGCAAACCCCGCGGCGCCGAAACGGCTATTACAGGTATTGGCGCGCTGCAGTTTGGCGGAAAGTAATGCTATAGCAGGCTTCACGTTTAATTGAAGCGAATATTTATACAGCCCGGTTGGTGAAAAGCCAGCCGGGCTTTTTTTCATACATCCTGCATATACCGGCATTGCGTGTTAAAACAGGCATTCCACCGAAATACTTCCCCTATCTTCCCTTCCCTGCCGATATTCATTCCTTAACCATTCATCTATATCTCCATAACTAAAATGATAAAACCATTACATTGCGTTATTGAGATAAAATTTTTCAAGCTGTAACACATGAGAAAATATGTATTGCCCCTTGCCGCGGCTTTATTTGCGGTACCTGCCGGGGCGCAGCAGCCTGTATTAACCGCTGCTGATTACGCCCGTGCAGAAAGTTATTTAAGCTACAATACCGAGAAACTTATTGACCACGGCAGCGTAAGGCCCGTATGGATGCCGGGTGACAAATTCTGGTACCGCGCATTAACACCCACAGGCAGCGAGTTTATATTAGTTGACCCAGCTAAAAAAACAACCGCACCTGCGTTTGACCATCAAAAGCTGG
>DASZUX010000182.1:0-4221 GCA_035547455.1 Chitinophagaceae bacterium | reverse complement strand
TTGCATTCCCATTTTTTCTTCACCTTAAATTTATTTAAGGCATGTCAATGCAAAGTTTTTTTGAAAAATTGCAACTGAAAGACGAGAAAAACCTGTTAATTCAGGGATTACCGTCCTCCATCGAAAAACAGTTTGCAAAGTTATTTTACTCCAAAAACGTTACACCACTTCTCAAAACAAAAAAAGTTGATTTTGCGCTGGTATTTGTTATCAGCCAGCAGCAGTTGTGTAATTTGTTGAAGGAAGTGCTTCCTGCGCTGCACACAGAAAGTAAACTGTGGGTGGCGTATCCAAAATCTACCAGCAAAATTGCCAGCGACCTTAACAGGGATTGCAGTTGGCAGGTATTGTCTGACTACGGTTTTGAGTCCTTGCAGGAAGTAGCGTTAGACCATGTATGGACTGCCATGCGCTTTAAAAAAATGGAGGCTATACCCAACAGGGCAAAAGCCTTCGCCGAAGTGCAGAACGCAGCCGTAAATGGTATTGATTTTGACAAACGCCACGTAATGACGCCGGCGGAACTGGAGCCTTTTTTTGTAAAACACAAAGAGGCTAAAGAGTTTTTTACTTCGCTTTCATTCAGCCACCAGAAGGAGTATGTATCCTGGATTGAGGCTGCTAAAAAAGCAGAAACCAAGCAAAAAAGGCTTGAAGTGGTTCAGGAGAAGTTATTAGCAGGGAAAAGGACACCAACAGAGAAATAGTTGATGATTAAGATTTAAAAAAATGCCCCCGCGAAAAGCGTGGGCATTTTTGTTTTATACAGTATGCCGCCAGTTGTTTTTAGCCCGGTAAAACTTATTATGGCTTCTGCTTATGTATTGCTTTTTTCAAAAACCCGGCTAACGCTGTGGCCTGGTTATATTCTTCATCTTTAGCGCCGTACAGCAGGGTAACGGTTGTATGCCTTCGGGCCTCAGCCTGCAATTCTTCAAACGCAGGTGTATCTTTTATTTCAGCATAGTAACGGGTTTTAAATTCCTTCCATTTTTCAGCCTCATGGTTAAACCATTCACGCAAATTTGTTGATGGTGCAACCTCTTTCAGCCATTTATCTATACCAGCCTTTTCTTTTTTAATACCACGCGGCCAAAGGCGGTCAACCAGCACGCGGTAACCATCGCCTGCAGCAGCATCTTCGTAAATTCTTTTTACATATATGTTCATTGCCGGTAAGTACACATATTAAACCAGCTACCGGTACAATTTGTTTAACCCGGTTGTAATTTTCGTAAGCTTTACAGTAATTACCGTGTCATTTTGCTGTAACAGGTAACACTATTCTTAACAAACATTTCATTACCAAACTTTTCATTTTGTTTCGCAGGCTGGTAATAATTCCTTTACTTTTGCAAATTGGCCTATTTTGAACCGAAGCACTAAAAAATAATCGTTTGGCATTACCTTATCTTATTAAGTACATATATAATAACGGTACTGATGAAGTTATTCGCAGGGGGAAAAAAATACATGCAACCGGTAGCGTGGAGCTTGTTGAATATGATGACCTGTTAGGTTCGGTAACATTTCGTGTAAAAGACGATTCATACAACACCTACTACAAGGTGTACATCACCAAATTTAAAGACCCCAAAACCCTCTCGTTACGCTGCGGATGCCCGTACAACCTGGGCGATATATGCCGGCATGAATCAGCGGCCCTCTTCCAGCTCCAGGAGATGATGGATAAACACCAGCTTACCGGCCGCGAACTAAGCTATAACCAGCAGCATACCGTTGTAAAAATGAAACAACTGGAGCTGAAGATTATACGCATGCTTACTGCTGCGGCAAGCTTTAGCGAGGCAGAGGATTTTTTACGCGCCTCTTTGCCCACCATTGCTGAAGCAAGGGATGAAAGAGTGCTAGCAGATGTAGAACATTACGGTAGCCATTACAAGGTAGTAATACAAAAAAACGAAGAACGCAATTTTGATACAAGCTGTAACTGCGACAGCGACCATGAACACCCCCTTTGCGTACACAAGGCCATAGTGTTACTGCACCTCCTCAATAAATTCGGGCCTAACTATTTTGATTCCATACGCAACTGGGATAAGGAAAAAGACAAGCTGCTCTCGCTGTACGGCTATTCGCTGGAAGATAATCTTGACGGCAAGTTTGAGTTCACTTATAAAGACGGCAAACCTTTTTTGCGTGTGCTTGACCCCACCATAAAAAGAGTTGCCACCCCGGCAGCGCCTGCCGCCGTTAAGCCCAAACCTGCTTTTGAACAGCCGGCTGTGGTGGCTGAAGAAGAAATTGTTCCCAAATCGCAATTAAAGCTGGGGTTGGTAATAAGCTATAACCCGCACCAGTATCCTTACGTGCAGCTTGATGCTGTGCAGGGTGAGGCCAACAGCGATGAAACAAGTTTTGCAGGCAAGGTTGAACGTTTAGACCTTGCAAGATTTATTAATACCGATGTTTTTAACGATCCCGACAAATTGCTTGTTCAGCAAATGCGTAAGCTGCTGCCCGGCGAGGTTAGCAGGTATTTAAACCGCAACTCGCCATTCAGTGGTATTTGGGAGAATATTATACAGCAGCATGATGATGAACTGCCGGAAGAAACCCGGCATCTTATTATAGAATACCTGCACAGTAAGTATAAAAAAATATTTACTGATGTGGCCGAAAGCCATTTTACCTTTTATCTGCCGCCACGCAAAACATTCATTACCTCCAGCCTTGTACCTGCCAATTTTTCAATTAATTTTCTCACTCCGGAGTTTTTGGTAGAGCATAAAGGCAATACTTACGAGGTTAGCTGTACTATACGCACACCAATGGGCGAAAAAAGCATCGGCGAAAACCAATTGGCTTCATCATTGCTATTCCAGTGCGACGACCAGTTTTATATATGGCAGAAACAGGAAGACATTGCACTGGTTGAAAAGTTTATGCCCGGCGGCAAAATAACAATTGATAAGGAGGACTGGAACACGCAGCTTCAACAATTTATACTGCCGCTGTCAAAAGATTACAATGTACAGTTCAGCAATGTGCAGAAAGAAGAAGTGCGGGATGTAAAACCTGAAATACGAATGATGCTGAAAGAAAAGGGGGATTACCTGTTGTTTCAGCCTTCTTTTGTGTATATGGGGTATGACGTTAAGCCGTCTGATAAGGAAAAAATAGTACTGCCCGTGGCTGACAGGCTGCTGGTGATACACCGCAATATTACTGTTGAGCAGGCTTTTATTCAAAAAATAGAAAGCCTCCATTCAGGGTTCATTCACCCGCTGGAAAGTGATACACTCGCACTAAAAGGCTCTGATGTGCTGAAGAATAACTGGTTCTTCCTGTTTATTGATGCACTGAAGGAAATGAATATACCTGTATTCGGCTTTGATGCACTTAAAAACTTCAGGTTCAATACAGCAAAACCTTCCACTAAAATTTATATCAGCAGCCATACCGACTGGTTTGATGCAAAAATTGACATACAGTTTGGCGAACAGAAAATAACAGTGGCAGATGTTAAGAAGGCACTGGCCAATAAGCAGCAATATGTGCAGTTGCAGGATGGCACACTGGGTATATTACCGGAAGAATGGATAAAAAAATATTCGCTGCTCTTCCGCGTAGGCGATGGCAAAAACAATAACATGAAGCTGAGCAAATACCACTTTAGTGTTATTGAGGAATTGTATGAAAAACGCGATGAGGAGGAACTGGTATTTAAGCTGGAAGAAAAATACGATAACCTGCGCTATAACCACCAGATTGAAAACATACCGCCGCCTGCCCACCTTTCAGAGGTGTTGCGGCCTTACCAGGCATCAGGCTTTCACTGGCTTAATTATTTAAGCGAAGTATGCTGGGGGGGCATACTGGCCGATGATATGGGTTTGGGTAAAACCATACAGGCGCTTTCCTTTATGCACTATTTAAAAGAAAAAAATGGCGCCTTGCGGGCCCTGGTTGTTTGCCCTACCACGCTGATGTATAACTGGGAAAATGAGATTAAAAAATTTACACCGGCTTTAACCTATTATATACACCACGGCGGCGCACGTACAAAAGAAACCCTGGGTACTGATGTTGATGTTACTATAACCACTTACGGAACATTACGCAGCGATATACGCCAGTTTGTAGAGGTTCAGTTTGACTATGTGGTGCTTGATGAAAGTCAGGCCATTAAAAACCCTGCCAGCAAGGTAGCTAAAGCAGCCACCCTGCTTAAAGCAAAAAACAGGTTGTGCCTTAGCG
>DASZUX010000181.1:0-6411 GCA_035547455.1 Chitinophagaceae bacterium | reverse complement strand
AAACTGAAGCTTTATCCACAAACGGCGAACGAAATTAAATTTGAAGAGAGCCGTTTAGTGGATAAAATATTTGAAAAACAAATGATGATTAACTTAGAAAACTCTAATCACTAACTGGCCGAAAAATAGGTACGCTTACATTGTAACCTCAATCCTGTTAAGTCTTTTCAAATATTTTTTTATATCTGGATCTTCTTCCAAATCCGGAAAAATCAATTTTTGATAATATATCGAGTACTGTTGCAATTCAATTAAATAATCTATTGCGTTTGTGGTTGAAATCTTCTCCTTTAATGAGTAGTAAACATCACCTTGCTTTATAATGCTTCCGTGCCGCATTAGAAAATGTCGAATATATTCAGTTAAATTATCACCTAATGCTGTCTGCATTGGGTGCCAATAACTATTATATACTTCATCTTGTTTCGAAGTATGAATTCTCATGAAGAAATAATTCCTAATCAGATCTGATTGTGTTAAGGGACGGCCCTTCGCATTTAAACTTTCAAAAACAAGATAAGGGTTGTCATCTAAGTCAAGAACTATACTAACAACTGAAAAATAAGTCGTAATTATTTTTTTTAACCTCTCTGGTTCAAGCGCATTTTGCTTTAGCTTCTTTTCAAAATATTCATATGCTTTAGTAAGTTGATTTTCATTCGTATTTGGGTTGCCATTTATCAAATTTTGATACGAGAGCCTGTCAACTTGTGTAGGCATTAGCTTAAAGTAGTCTAATCCATCTTTGTATTGATTAACTAAAAGTGTGTTGTTTATTTCATCAGCAAACCTTGCATTTTGACCTTCTCGCGCCTTGTTCCTTAGAAGTGTAAGTAAAATAAAAATAGTGGTAAGTCTCTGTTGTCCATCAATTAATAAATATTTCGCGACCCCCTCCGGCACTGATACTGTTGGCATATTGACAATTGATCCAATAAAATGAGTTCGTGGGTTTTCAGTTTCACAAAGTTCTACCAAATCTTTCCAAAGTATGTCCCATTCTTTTGGAGTCCAGCTATAAGTTCTTTGAAATAGGGGAATAACATATTGTTTAGTTCCTTCGATTATATCTTGCAGTTTGGTTTCTTTGGCTTGCATGAAATCGGATTAAAGGTTTATAAAGTGCATTAAAATAATAGTTATGTATGATATTACATAATATTTGACAGTTTACTTTTAAAGATTTACATCTCCTCAATCCTGCTCCCTATTTACACCTACACCTCCCAGTTAAACATATAACCCTCCTCCTTGTTATACATCCAAAAACCAAGGAAAAACACCTATACAATGACAAACGATCTTACACAGTTGTGTATCAATACGGTGCGCGTGTTAGCGGCAGATGCGGTGCAAAAAGCAAATTCGGGGCACCCCGGCACACCTATGGCGCTGGCGCCGGTGGGCCACGTGCTGTGGACAAAGGCAATGCACTATAACCCGCAAAACCCGGAGTGGCCTAACCGCGACAGGTTTGTGCTGTCGGCAGGTCACGCCTGTATGCTGCAGTACAGCTATCTTTTTTTAACGGGGTATAACCTTACGCTGGATGATATTAAGAAGTTCAGGCAACTGCACAGTAAAACGGCGGGCCACCCTGAGTATGGCCTGCTGGATGGCATAGAGGTTACCACCGGCCCGCTGGGGCAGGGCTTTGCCAACGGCGTGGGCATGGCCATAGCGCAGCAGTACCTGGCAGCGCACTATAACAGGCCGGGCTTTAACGTGTTTAACTACCACATATACGCTATATGCAGCGATGGCGACCTGATGGAGGGCGTGAGCGCAGAGGCGGCCAGCCTGGCGGGCAACCTTAAGTTAGGCAACCTGATTTACATATACGACGATAACCATATAAGCATAGAGGGCGATACGGCCATAACCTTTAGCAAAGAGGATGTGGGCAAGCGCTTTGAGGCCTATGGCTGGCATGTGCAGGAGCTGCCCGATGCTAATGATGTGGATGCGCTGGATGCGGCGATAAAAAAAGCTGAGGCGGAAACAACCCGCCCATCGCTGGTAAAGGTGCGCTCGCATATTGCGTATGGCAGTCCGAATAAAGTAGATACCAAAGAGACGCACGGCGCGCCGCTGGGCGAGGAGGAAGTAAAGCTTACCAAGAAAAACTTAGGCTTTAACCCCGATGAAAGTTTTGTGATACCGGAAAAGGTGCTGGCCTACTACCGGCAGGAAGGGAAGAAAGGCGCTGCGCTGGAAAGTGAGTGGAATAAACTGTGGGCTGACTATAAAAAACAATACCCCGGCCTGGCACATGAATACGAACTGCTGGCCGGCGGCAAACTGCCGGACGGATGGCAGCAAAAGCTGCCAACGTTTAAGGCGGGGGATAAGGTAGCAACCCGCAAGGCCAGCGGCAAAACGCTGAACGCCATTGCGGACAGCCTGCCGCTGCTGATGGGCGGCAGCGCCGACCTGGCGCCCAGCACCGATACCAACCTGGAGAAGTACAGCTCGTTTTCGGCGGAAGACAGGGCAGGGCGCAATTTTCACTTCGGCGTGCGGGAGCATGCCATGGGCGCGGTACTAAACGGTATTGCTGTAACCAAAGGTTTTACGCCATACGGGGCAACGTTTTTAATATTCAGTGAGTATATGCGCCCGCCTGTAAGGCTGGCGGCAATTATGAAACTGCGGCCCATATTCATCTACACACACGACAGTATAGGCTTAGGCGAAGACGGCACCACGCACCAGCCGGTAGAGCAGTTGATTTCGCTAAGGAGCATACCCAACTTAGTGGTGATTCGCCCGGCAGATGCCAATGAAACGGCGCAGGCATGGCGCGTAACACTGGAACACAGCGGCGGGCCGGTAGCATTGATTCTAACACGCCAAAAACTGCCCGTAATAGACCAGGATAAGTACGCCAAAGCCACCAGCCTGGAGAAAGGCGCCTACGTGCTAACCGGCGGCGATAAAGAAGCTGATATAATACTGATAGCCACCGGCAGCGAGGTATCGTTAATACTGCAAGCCGCAGAGCAGTTGGAAAGTGAAGGCATAGCTGCCCGCGTGGTAAGCATGCCAAGCTGGGAGCTGTTTGACCAGCAGGATGCGGCCTATAAAGAAAGCGTTTTACCCAAGGCCAGCCGTAAACGCTTAGCCGTAGAAGCGGGCAGCCCGATAGGCTGGCTTAAATATACCACTGATGACGGAGATGTAATAGGCATTACCAAATTCGGCGAGTCTGCCCCCGGTGAAGAGGTGATGAAGGAATATGGGTTTAGCGTGGAGCATGTGGTGAGGAGGGCAAAGAACCTCATCCCCCTACCCCAAGCGGGTAGAGAAGGGGAATGAGGAGAACGAAGCGAAGAGCCTCACCCCCCGGCCCTCTCCGGTTGGAGAGGGAGAGACGGAGGAGAACGGCGCGAACGATGCGCGTGTTTGCAGGGGTGTGCCGGTAGCCTGTGCAACTGACTACCAGGGCGAGCCCGTGCACTACCCGGTTATAAAAAACACACAACCGGGCTTTGTTCTGTTACCGGCAGATGCTATGCTTATAATGATTCTAAAGGGGCCGGGACCGGCAGAAAAAAACTTTCTTAAAAACTGAGACACCCCCCCGGTTTTTCTATTTATACATGGGCAGGCACAGGTTGGCGGATAAGTGGTTATATAAGGTGCTTTTGTATGTCTTTTTCCTGCCGGCGGTAACCTCATTCCACTCTTTTTCCTCCTTCTGTCCCTCTTTTTCCATGCTTTTTGGTGTAAAAAAGCACGAGAGGTTTGTAATAAACGGCTGGTAATTAATTGTTTAGTAAGCAGATGCCTTAGTCTAATACTGCCGGCAATGCAATTTTAATAGCTGGCAACGGTAAAAGCCTTCAAGGGCAGCAGCCGAACGGGGATTTTAAAAGCACACCGGCTGTTTTGTACGCTTTTATTACAAAAGTGTACGCATTTGATACAGTGGTGCGCAGGCGCAGATGTGTAAACAGTTAAAAACCATACCTTTAAGGCTTGGTACGTTTATAGTTAAACTGATTAGTGATTTGAATTATATTAGCAAATATGAACCTGAAAAAATATAGCATACTTGCCATTGATGATGATACGGATGTATTAACCGCCGTACGCCTGCTATTGAAAACCGAGGTAAAAGAAATTGTTACGGAAAAAAACCCTGACAATATACCGTCGCTGCTGTCAAGGCAATTTGACCTGGTGCTGCTGGACATGAATTTTAAATCTTCCATTAACACCGGTAACGAAGGTATATACTGGCTAAAGCGCATAAAGGAAATAAAACCCGAAATAGCGGTGATTATGATTACTGCCTATGGCGATATTGACCTGGCCGTGCGCAGCCTTAAGGAGGGCGCAGCCGATTTTGTGGTAAAGCCGTGGCATAACGAAAAGCTGATGGTGGTAATTGAAGATGCCCTGCGCAAAAAAAACGCCGGCAAAGGAAAGCCGGGCGATGCATTTGCCAACGACAGTATTATTGGCAAAGAGCTTTTAGGCGAGAGTGAAGTAATGCAGGATATTTTTTACAAAACACAGAAAATAGCCCCTACCGATGCCAATATTTTGATTTTAGGCGAAAACGGTACCGGTAAAGACCTTATAGCAAAAGCCATACACCAAAAGTCCTTGCGGGCCAATAAACCTTTTGTAAAGGTGGATGTGGGCGCACTTACCGAAACACTTTTTGAAAGCGAACTGTTTGGGCATAAAAAAGGAGCTTTTACCGATGCCAAGGATGACAGGGTAGGCCGCTTTGAATCTGCCAACGAGGGTACGCTGTTCCTGGATGAAATTGGCAACATAAGCCTTACCCAGCAGGCAAAACTGCTTACCGTGCTGCAAAACAGGCAGGTAACCCGCTTAGGCAGCAATACGCCGGTGCCTATTAATATAAGGCTTATTTGCGCTACCAACCTGCCGCTGGCGGAACTGGCCAATGAAAACCGGTTTAGAAAGGACCTTATTTACCGCATAAATACAGTGGAAATAACTGTACCGCCGCTGCGTAAAAGGGGCACGGATATATTGCTGCTTGCCAGGCATTTTGCCGCGCTATATGCCGAAAAATATTTAAAGCCAGCTATACGGTTTGATGAAAGCGCGGAAGAAAAGCTGATGCAGTACCATTACCCGGGTAATGTGCGCGAATTGCAGTACACTATTGAAAGGGCCATTATTATGAGCGACGGCGAAGTGCTGCAGGCGAAAGACCTGATTTTTTCGCCCATTGAATCTGTGCCGGCGAGTACAGTAGAGGACGATGATATGAAGCTGAGCACTATTGAAAAGAATACGATTTTACACGTTATAGAAAAATATAACGGCAATATTACCAAGGCGGCAAAAGAGCTTGGTTTAACAAGAACAGCGCTTTACAGGCGGCTGAGCAAATATGAAATATAGCCGCGCGGCTTATTATAGCCGTAAAGCAGTTAAAAAAATAATGTAAGGAAGTGAAGGGGGGCCAGACGATGGAAGAGATTGAACGCTATCTTTATAAAAATAAAAAATCAGCGGCCTTTGCAGGCGCTGCAGACATAATACCACACATGTTTAAGCGTTACGACTGGAATTTAACCATCCGGGTGATACTGATGTTCTGCACCATTACAGGTGCCGCTTTTTTGTTTGTAAACAAATTTTACCAGTTTGAAATACTGGCAGTGCCGGTTATTTTGTACCAGGTGCTTGATTTTTTTAAGTTTAACAAAAAAGCACAGCAGGAAGTAGAGCAGTTTGTAGAAAGCATTCATTACCGCGACTTTTCGCGCCATTTTGATGTAAAGCATGCCCCGCAGGATTTACAAAAACTGCGTAAGGGCTTTAATGACATTAACACCACTTTTAAAGTAATAAGCAAGGAAAAGGAAACGCAGTACCAGTACCTGCAAAAAATACTGGAACTGGTAGATACGGGCATCTTATCCTACGAAATTGAAAGCGGCGAAGTGGTTTGGATGAATGAATCGTTAAAGCGCCTGCTGCAAATACCTTATCTTAAAACCATACAATCGCTTGACCGCCGCGACCACAACCTCAGCGTAAAGATTATTGATTTAAAACCGGGTGAAAACGTAATCTTCACCGTACATATTGAACGTAATACGCTTAAGGTATTACTGTCTGCCACCGCGTTTCAAACCGAGGGTAAAGTGTATAAGCTGGTGGCTTTTCAAAATGTAAACGAAGCGCTGGACGAAACAGAAAGCAAGGCATGGCAAAAGCTGCTTAGCGTAATGACCCACGAAATAATGAACAGCATTGCGCCCATTTCGTCGCTGGCCAACACGCTTAAAAAAACTGTACAGGAGTATTCTGAAAATAAAGAAAAACCACAGTCGCTGGAAGACCTTGCCATTGGCATGGACACGATAAAGCGCAGGAGCGAAGGGCTGCTGAAATTTGCAGAAACTTACCGCAACC
>DASZUX010000180.1:0-4992 GCA_035547455.1 Chitinophagaceae bacterium | reverse complement strand
TTACCCAGCGCTGCGCCAATAAAAAACAAAGGTGTAACCTCTCCTCCCTTAAAGCCTGTGCCAAGCGTAATAGCGGTAAAAAGTAATTTCCACCACCAGCTAAAATAGGCGGCACCCCCGTGCTGGAAGCAGGACACCAGTGTAACTGCCCCGCTATGGCTGCCCCTTATACCAAGGCCTAAATAATCATCTGTACCCAGCCCCAGGGTTAACCCGATAATTATAAAGCCGCCAACGGCAGGTATAAGCCATTTATTTTTAATCCAGCGGTTGCTGTAGTTTTTTATGGTGTGGGAAAGTTCAGCAAACAGCAGGCCTGCCAGCCCAAAAGCAATACCGGCAACAATAACCTTTAAAAGCAGTGCCAGGTTAATATGAAAGAAGCTATAAAACGTTTTGCCTTCCCCAGAAAAAAATACATGGTATTGTGTATGGTGAATACCCCACGCAGCGCAGGTTATATCGCCCAGCAGGCTGGCTATCAAACACGGCAGAAGCCCATCATGCTTTATACGGCCTACCGATAATACTTCCAGTGCAAAAATGGCCCCGGTAACAGGTGTGCCGAACACCGCCCCAAACCCGGCCGCAATGCCCGTCATTAAAAGCATTCTTACATCGTTTTTTGAAAGCTTGTAACGCCTTGCAAAAAACTGGGCAATGCTGCCGCCGATTTGTACAGCAGTACCCTCCCGCCCGGCAGAGCCGCCAAATAAGTGGGTGATGACTGTAGTGCCCAGCACAAGCGGCGCCATGCGCGCAGGCACCCCGCCGCCCGGGTTATGTATCTCGTCCATTATAAGGTTGTTGCCTGCTTCAGTGCCTTTACCCCAAAATTTATACAATGCATAAATTAGTATGCCTGCAGCAGGCAGCAGGTACAAAAGCCATGGGTGCGCAAACCTTATTGTGATTGACTCATCAAGCAGCCACAGGAACAATGCCACCAGCGACCCTGTAACCACCGCAACGGGAAATACCAAAACAGACCATTTAGCCAGGTGCTTAACAATAAAAAAATGTTCGAAGGAATTTTTTATCCGCTTCATACCTACATGAAAATTTTTATTAATAACCAATTCAATGTAGGCGCCATCAGCTTAAAAAAAGCGGTTCAAATAGGAAGACACCATTTCCTGAGAATGCAAATATACAAACAGGAATGAAACAACAAAAGCAGCCAGGGCGGTTCTTTCATAATGCAGGCTATCCCTTGAAGCCTCCGGTAAAACAGGCAATGAAACAACAGCCAAAAAATACTATAACGGGCCAGCACCAAGACAAAAAAGCCCGCGACTGAAGTAGCCCGGGCATGGTAAAATGAATATTACAAAGGCTGTATTAATTAATCTTCTTCAAATCAAGACCGCCAAAGTGCAGGCCTTTTACAATTTCGGGAGAGCCCATATAACGCAATTTTGCTTCGCCAAAAGCGGTTATCTTAATACGGTCTCTAACATTCAGCCTGAACTCCGCCTCGCCAAATGCAGTGGCTCTGCCGGTTTTGCCGCTTACAGCGGTAGTGTTAATCTTACCTTCTCCGTAGCAGGTATAGTCCTGGTCTTCTATATCACCGGATTTAATCTCCAGGTTGCCTTCTCCGTACATTATTGTATTAAGTTCGTTTACGTGCATTTCGCTAAAGGTTACAGACGATTCCCCGTACACGCGCAGCGAAAAGTATTCAGCAGAAAGCGGGCTTTGGCATACATGACTTTCTTCACCGCGTACTGAAAGCGCTTCAAGAGATTTATAGGTAACGGTAGCCGTTACTGCATGCTTCGGGTACATCGGCAATCGTTGTTTGCTGCCGTCGTCATAATGCACTTCTTTATAACCGGGTATATCTTTTGCGCCGTCAAGGTACAGCCTCAGGGTGCCATTATGCACTTCAATGTGCAGTTTGCTGCTGTCCACCATTATATCATTCACGGTTACACCTTCTGTTTCTCCCTGCACAAAAGTTACCTGTATAAAAGGGCTTACAATTACTTTGGTAAAATGCTCAACCGGCTTCGTTTGTGCGCCGGCATTAAAGGCTGCTGCCAGTATAAATAAAGCAGCCAGCAGGGGTTTAAATATTCGCATAACTATGTATTTGCATGTTATACGTACGGGGGCAGTTTTTGTTACAGGATGCAGAAAGAATTTAATTTGACAAACCAAAACGCCCTCCCGTCACCAGGCAATTTATGACCCGGAATTATTGGATTGTTTTATCATATATGCCCTCTTTAAACGTAACAATAACAGGCATGTGATCGCTATGTTTTGCCCATGGTGTATGGCGGCCGATGCTAACCCTTTGAAGATGCTGCAGTATGCCCGCAGAAGCAAAACAATAATCAATATGGTATGGCTTGTCTTTATGGCGGTACAGGTACAGGGTGGCGTGGCGTTCTTTACCCTGTACCTGCTTAAAATAATGATGGTATGTACTGTAAATACCTTTTTCAGCCAGCAGTTTTACCACGGCAGAATGGTTGCCTTCGCGTCGTGGCCTGTCCCAAATAGTGTTGCTGTTAAAATCGCCAGCCATTATTATATGTTTATTTTTAAGCAACCGTTTATAAAAATGCAGCGCTTTCCAAAGCTGGGTAACATACTGGCCATCAGGGTCGCCGGGGTTGTTGGCCCATACTGCAAAAAGCAACATACTAAAGCTGCCACGGGAAGCCCGGATAGGGACGATTATTTTAAGGCTGGTATTATGATTGCTTAATACCCGCAGGCGAAAGTCGTTCCACGCAAAAATACCCAGCCCTTTATGCTGGTTATGCCCAAACCACAGTGATTGGCAAGGCGCCGGCACCCCTTCGCCCAGCACAAGTTTAGAGGGGTGTTCACATTCGGGTACTACAAGAATATCCGGCTTGTATGCCAGTATAAAATGCGCCTTTTTCCTGAACACCATATTGCAGTTCCATGTAATAATTGTCATGCAAAACAATTAGCCGATGCTACGGTGAATGTACGAAACCCTGCAAAAACCACGGGAACGGCAATACATTATGCCGGCACATTTTAACTGTACCGTAAAAGGGTAACCCTGTTTGGCCAGCTATTGCCCGAATTGTTAAAGAATAAAATCCAGCTGTTGCGCTGTCATAGAAAAAATCACCTTTTATTCGTAAATTCGTAAACGTATGCAGACAGAGCAAGTTGATGTGTTAGAGGCGCCCATGCCTAAATATAATCTTACCGAAGAACAGGAAAAAAAAGAGATCCTGCGGCAGTACCGCGCATTACTGCGCAGCATTCGCGGGGCACTAAAAACCGGGGATAAGGGGCTGGTGCGTGCTGCATTTGAAATGGCAGCCAACGCCCATAAAACGATGCGCCGCAAAAGCGGTGAACCTTATATACTGCACCCACTGGCAGTAGCAAGAATTTGCGTGGAAGAAATTGGACTTGGGGTGCGTTCAACCATTTGTGCATTATTACATGATACCGTAGAAGATACCGATATTACGCTTGAAGACGTGGAGCGGGAATTTGGCAGCGAGATTGCCCGCATTGTGGACGGCCTTACCAAAATATCAAATGTTATTGACCCCAATACAAGTGCCCAGGCTGAAAATTTTAAAAAAATACTGCTTACGCTTACCAACGACCCGCGCGTGATTTTGATTAAACTTGCCGACAGGCTGCACAACATGCGTACGCTGGATTTTATGAAAAAAGAAAAGCAGCTTAAAATAGCCAGCGAAACCATTTGGGTATATGCACCACTGGCCCACCGTATGGGGCTTTATGCCATTAAAACGGAACTGGAAGACCTGAGCATGAAATACCTGGAGCCTGAAGCCTATAAAGACATTGCCAGGAAATTAAACGATACAAAACGCGAGCGCAGCAGGTATATAAACGAATTTATTAAACCACTGAGAGAAAAGCTTAAAAGCCTTGGCTATGATTTTGACATATACGGCAGGCCTAAAAGCATACATTCCATCTGGAATAAAATAAAAAAGAAAGGGGTTGCCTTTGAAGAAGTGTACGACCTTTTTGCCATACGTGTTATTTTAAACTCGCCACCCGAAAAAGAAAAGGAAGATTGCTGGAAGGTTTATTCACTGATTGCGGATCAGTATTCGCCGGCGCCAGAACGGTTACGGGACTGGCTGAGCAAGCCAAAAAGCAATGGGTACGAGGCTTTGCACACCACGGTAATGGGCCCCCAGGGCCGGTGGGTAGAAGTGCAGATAAGAAGCAAGCGTATGAATGAAATTGCCGAGAAGGGGCTTGCCGCACATTTTAAATACAAAGAAGGCAGCAGCGACGAGGACAGGTTTGATAAGTGGTTTGACCAAATACGCGAAGCCATAAGCACGCAGGATATGGATGGCATTAATTTTCTGCAGGATTTTAAAACAAGTTTTCTTGCAGAAGAAATTTACGTATATACCCCAAAAGGAGATGTAAAAATGCTGCCGGTAAATTCAAGCGCGCTTGATTTTGCCTTTGCCATACATACGGCTGTTGGCAGCAGGTGCATTGGCGCCAAGGTTAACCACAAACTGGTGCCTATTAGTTACCGCCTTAAAAGCGGCGACCAGATAGAAATTATTACCAGCCAAAAGCAAAAGCCCACAGAGGACTGGCTAAACTTTGTTGTATCGGCCAAGGCAAAAAGCAAGATTAAGGATGCACTGCGTGAAGAACGCAGGAAGGTGGCAGAAGACGGTAAATATACTTTGCAGCGCCGGCTGGATGCCATGGGTGCTGCTTTTAACCAGCATAACATTGATGAACTTGTAAGTTTTTACAAAGCCGGATCTCAATTAGACCTGTTTTACAATATAGCTGTAAAGGCCACCGACCTAAAAGAACTGAAAGAATTTAATGTGCTTGGCGACAAACTGGAACCGCCCAAACCGGTTATAAAGCAGGTTGCCGAGAACAAACACGAGGCAGAAGTTAAACCGCAGGCGCCATCCAAAAAAGATTCGGAGCTGATTATCTTCGGGGAAAGCAGCGATAAGATAATGT
>DASZUX010000179.1:0-8419 GCA_035547455.1 Chitinophagaceae bacterium | reverse complement strand
CGCATACCGGTAGCGGGCAGCGCCTATACGTATGCCTATGCTTCGTTTGGGGAACTGTTTGCGTGGATAATTGGATGGGCATTGATAATGGAATATTCAATCGGCAATATATATGTAGCTTTCTCATGGAGTGACTATTTCACCTCCTTTTTAAGCCGTGTAGGCGTGCACATGCCGGCCAACCTTACCTGCAGTTATATGGAAGCGCATGAGGCGGTGGTTACCAATGCAGGCGCTGCGCTTAATACGCTGACCCCCTCCACGCAGGAGTTATTGAATGCCTGGAACAATGCGCCTGTTATAGGCGGCCTGCGGGTTATATTTGATTTACCCGCCCTTGTAATAAATGTACTTATCACCATCCTGGTGTATGTAGGCGTAAAGGAGTCACGAAACTTCAGCAATATTATGGTAGTGCTGAAACTTTGCGTGGTGGCATTGGTAATTGGTGTGGGCGCATATTATGTAAACCCTGATAACTGGCTGCCCGTAAACGATGCCGGTGTAAAGGCATTTATGCCTAACGGTTTCAGCGGGGTAATGACGGCGGTGAGCGGTGTATTTTTCGCCTACATTGGGTTTGACGCAGTGAGTGTAATGGCCGAAGAAAGTAAAAACCCTCAGCGCGATTTACCGCGCAGCATGATACTATCACTGGTTATATGCACGGTGGTGTACATTTTGCTGGCGCTGGTGCTTACCGGTGTATTAAACTACAGGAGCTTTGCCAACGTGGGCGACCCATTAGCAAAAATATTTGAGGACACCCATGTTACGTGGATGCAGTTTCTTGTATCGCTGGCAG
Source organism: Chitinophagaceae bacterium (assembly GCA_035547455.1). Classification (GTDB taxonomy): domain Bacteria; phylum Bacteroidota; class Bacteroidia; order Chitinophagales; family Chitinophagaceae; genus JABDFW01. Next base: position 7,614 of record DASZUX010000179.1, on the reverse strand, counting down.
CCGTTATTGCCATGACGAGCGTGTTACTCGTATTCCAGATGGGGCAGCCGAGAATATGGATGTGCATGAGCCGCGATGGCCTGCTGCCGTCCGTTTTTGAAAAAATTCACCCCAAATTTCAAACGCCGTCTTTTTCAACCATTGTTACAGGCCTTATTGTTGGCATACCCATTTTATTTACCGATAAAACTTTTGTGCTTGACTTTACCAGCATCGCCACGCTGTTTGCATTCGTGCTGGTATGCGGCGGCGTACTGCTGATACCCAAGAAGGAAAAAGTGCCGGGCAAGTTCAATATGCCGTATATCAATGCAAAATTTATCTTCCCGCTGCTGGTACTGGCAGCCATTATTTTATTACAGGTAAACAATCCCGGTTATTTTAAAGGGCTCTTTAATATAAATGCTGAGGATGCATCACTTAATATTTCTTCAATAGTTTTCTGGCTGTCGCTTATCATTCTTTCAATAGCTGCATTTATAAAAAACCTGTCGCTGGTACCGCTTATGGGCTTATCTACCTGCCTGTACCTTCTCACCGGTATGACGGGCAGTAACTGGCTGTGGTTTGGGTGCTGGCTGGCTATAGGCCTGGTAGTATATTTTATGTACGGGTATAAAAAAAGCCGGCTGGCTGCTGCAAATGTCGCCTGACTGGTTTTATAAATATTTTCTTAAAACTAAACCCGCAACATTCCTTAATGTCATAACGATAAAACCTGGTATGCATAAATATAATGCCTGCCTGCTATTTGCGCTTATATATACCATCGCTTACACACAGCCTGTACAAAAGGAAGGCAGGATAATTGTTGATGGCCTGACGCGAAGCTTTATTACGTGGCTGCCTGCAGCTAACGTTAAAGGCATGCCGGCCATTATCTCATTGCATGGCAACCTTGGCACGCCAAAAGGGCAATTAAGGCTGGCCGATTTCAGGCCCCTGGCGCTGCAGGAAGGTTTTATAATAGTATGCCCGGCGGGCATTGACCGTAGCTGGAATGACGGGCGTGCTACAAAGGCCAATAAAAAAGCTGTGGACGATGTACATTTTATTGATATGCTAATTTCAAGTCTTATTAAAACCTATCATATTGATTCAAGCCGGGTGTACATAACAGGCATGTCAAATGGCGGGTTTATGGCATCACGTATTGCCTGCCGGCTAAGCAATCGTATTGCCGCGGCAGCAATAGTTGCCGCAACGATGGATAAAGACGTGGACTATAAACCCTTACAACCTGTACCAATCATGTACATACATGGTACGGGTGACCCGTACGTGCCATACAAAGGAGGGCTTATGACCAAAGGTGCCGGGGGCAATATTTATGGCCATGAGGAGGTATTGAAACAATGGGCCGGAATAAACCATTGCAATATGCAACCCACAGTAACTTACCAGCAGGCATTAATCAATGACGGCACAACCATAACCAGGCAGGAATATTCTTGCCCGGGTGGTAAGCCTGTAATAGGGTATACCGTTAACAATGGCGGGCACACCTGGCCTGGCGGCCCGCAATACCTGCCAAAGCTGGTTGTTGGTACTGCCAGTAAAAATTTAGATGCCTGCAGGGTTATATGGTCTTTTTTTAAAGCCAGCCACTTGTAATAATCTTTTATTTTTAGCCGTTGTTTTTATTTATTTGCCTGCTGATATGCGGTATCAATATATATATTCCTTAAAAAACATAGCATGAGAAAAATAAAATTGCTGCTTGCCTTTATTGTAATCGCGGGTACTGCCGCTGCTCAAAAAAAATCTTCCGCTGCTGATAAACGCTTTGAAGGCCTTGACACTGCGTTTGCCCGGGCGCTTAAAGAATGGCACGCAGCAGGCTTTGCCGTTGCCGTAGTAGAAAAAAACAAGGTAGTGTATGCAAAAGGCTTTGGGTACCGCGACTATGCAAACAAAAAGCCGGTAACCCCAAATACCCTTTTTGCCATTGGCAGTTGCACCAAAGCTTTTACCGCATCCCTGCTGGGCATGCTGCGCGGTGAAGGCAAAATTGACTTTAACAAGCCCGTGCGCGACTACCTGCCTGAGCTAAGTTTTTACAACAATACCATGAACGACAACATACTGGTAAAAGACCTTATGTGCCATCGTACAGGTTTACCAAGGCATGATCTTTCATGGTATTACTTTACCACAAAATCAAGAGACTCGCTTATACAGCGCATCCGTTATATGGAGCCTACCTATGGCGTGCGGGAAAAATGGCAGTATAACAACTTTATGTTTTTAGCGCAGGGCGTTATGGAGCAAAAGCTCACAGGCAAACCGTGGGAAGAAAATGTGCAGGAGAAAATTTTACAGCCGCTGGGCATGGCACGCACTAATTTTTCCGTGGATGCAATGGCCGCTGACGGGGACGCCGCTATAGGTTACGATGTAAAGAAAGACAGCATTATACACAAACTGGATTACTACCATATTGATGCCATGGGCCCGGCCGGCAGCATAAACAGCAGCGTAACCGAAATGGCCAATTGGGTAATAACCTGGATAAATGGGGGCAAGTTTAATGATAAACAAATCATTCCCGCAGCATATATACCTGAAGCCATAAGCCCGCAGATGGTTATTGACGGCGGTTTGCCTACCAAAGAAATACCGGATGTATTTTTTGCAAGCTATGGCTATGGATGGATGCTTTCATCGTACAAAGGGCATTACAGGGTTGAGCATGGCGGCAATATTGACGGATTCTCAGCAAGCACCTGCTTCTTCCCCTCAGACAGCGTAGGCATCATCGTACTCACCAATCAAAATGGCTCTGCGGTTACATCAGTGGTTAGAAACATACTGGCAGACAAGATGCTGGGCCTGAAATATTACGATTGGGAAACCAGCCTTAAAAGCAAGGCCGATTCAGCACAAGCGCAGGCAAAAAAGGCAGAAGAATCTGCCACACAAAACCGCAAGCTTAACACCACGCCGTCTCACCCTTTAACCGATTATGAAGGTATTTATACCAACAAGGGGTATGGGGCAATTGAAATATCGCCCGAAAGAGATTCACTGTTTGCCCATTTGCCCAACAATACATGGTGGCTGATGCATTACCATTATGACATGTTTGAACCTTTTGACAAAAACGCACACGATGGCATTGACACCAGTGAAAAACGCGACCCGGTACAATTTAACATGAACACGGCAGGCGATATTGAAAGCCTCTCCATTACTATGGAGGGAGGCCTGAAGCCCATTATTTTTGAACGGGCGCCCAAACCTAAAGAGGTAAGCGCGGATAGCCTGGGAAAATATGAGGGTGAATACGATTTTGGCGGCGCCGTTGCAAAAGTGTACATAAAAAATAACAACACCTTGTACCTGCTTGTACCCGGCCAGCCGGAGTATGAACTGGTACCGGTTGATAAAGACAAATTTGTCATAAAAACGCTAACAGGGTTTACCATACTGTTTAACCGTAATGCCGGTGGCAATGTGGTTGAACTGGTTTCCATGCAGCCCAACGGCACATTTAAAGCAACAAGAAAAAAATAACATAGCACCGGCGGCAACTGACTAACTGTTATTTTTGCGGGATGGGTAAAAAAATTGCCATTATCGGGGCTGGTATCAGCGGCATGAGCTGTGCATACCTGCTGGCCGGGCAAGGCCACGAGCTGCACATTATTTCAAAAAGTTTTTCACCGGGCATTACGTCCAACAAGGCGGCTGCATTCTGGTTTCCTTACCATATACGCAACGACAGGCGCGGTATTGACTGGTGTGTTAAAAGCTACAACTTTTACAAAAGCCTGGTAAGCGAAGAAACAGGCATAAGCATGAAACGCATTGTAAAGGCAGTTAAAAACAACACCGGCGACGAAGATACCTGGCTTGATTTTATGCCAAAGGATACGCTGGCACTGCTGCAAAATGACAAAGCGCCCGCCGGTTACAACAAAGCGTACGAAGCCTGTGTGCCATTGATAGAAACACAAATATTTTTACCCTGGCTTTATAAACAGGTAGAAGCAAAAGGTGCTGTGCTTACCCAACGGCAAATATTTGACCTGCACGATATAAGCGCGGCCTTCGATGCTGTTATTAACTGTTCCGCTTTAGGTGCGCGCGAACTTTGCAATGATAAAACAGTAATACCTGTTCGCGGGCAGGTGGTGCTTCTGGAGCCTGGTTTTCCTGACCATATATTTTTAGATAACCAAACTCCGGCATATATTGTACCGCGTAAGGACGCTACCATAGTAGGCGGTACTTATGAAGAAAACGTGTATGATGAAGCAACCGAGCAAGAGAGCCTTAATGATATTTTAAAAAGGGCTTACAGCGTTTTCCCGGGGCTTGACAAAAGAAAAATCATCGGCAACTGGGCAGGTTTGCGGCCTTACCGCCCAGGGGTAAGGGTTGAAAGAGAACCGGGCACGAATATAATACACAATTACGGGCATGGCGGCAGCGGCTATACGCTCGCTTTTGGCTGTGCAGAAGAAGTAGTAAAGCTGGCAGAGGAGATGTAATTTATAACAATAATAACCATACAATACCTATGGCTATAACTATACGCAGGGCAGAACGCAATGATTGCCCCCGCCTGCTGGAATTGATTAAAGAGCTGGCTTTATATGAAAAAGCGCCCCAGGAAGTAACTGTTACACTGGAACATTTTGAAGAAAGCGGCTTTGGCAAAAACCCCGTGTGGTGGGCGTTTGTGGCAGTTGATGAGGAAAGCGGCATTATACAGGGTTTTGCATTGTATTACGTACGCTATTCCACCTGGAAAGGGCAACGCATGTACCTTGAGGATATTATTGTAACAGAGGAAGCCCGTGGCAAAGGCATTGGAAAAATGCTGTTTGATGTATTGATAGAAGAAGCCAAAGCAAAAGGCTTTAACGGCATCGTATGGCAGGTGCTGGAATGGAATGAACCTGCTATTAATTTCTACAAAAAATACGGCGCTGCTTTTGACCCTGAATGGATAAACTGCGCAATTAACATATAGCATCTTATCATCCTGTTACACATTTTCATCGTTTGAACGCAGCAGGTTTAATTGTTGAGTATTTTTACCGACCGGAATACAAGACATGAAAAACATCTCATCCATCATATCATCAAAAACCGGCAACAACGAAATACTGGACAAGCTTTCGCAAATGCCCGGCACTGAATTAAACAGCATCTTGCTTGAGTTATTCAGGAACAGGGTAGAGGAGCTTACACCTGCGGATGTACTGAAGCAATTTAGCAATAACAGGTTTGTTACACCGCCCGGCATTGATGTTATTGAATATAAAGAGCTGGAAACAGTATGGCTGAAACAAGTTTCAGCAAAGGGCTTTCACCCGGTGCAATTATCCCCGCTTGCACCATTGGGCACATGCGCATCATTCAAAACCATTGACCAGAATAATATTGTAAGCGCCTTACGCGGCACAGAAGTAATGAGCGATGCCACCAACGTATTTGCACTGCTTATTGCACAGCAGTATAAAGCAACCAAAAGCAGGCAGTCCGTAAAACTTGCAACGGCCGAAAGGGTTGTACGGGCACAAGGGCTGGCACAACCCGGCCATACAGCGCATTTTGGTATTTTTTGCATGGCTACCGGCGGCTTTAATACAGGCAGTTTTATATTTGAGGTAAGTTGCTTGATTGATCACCTTTCAACGCACCTGGCATTATTGTCTGCAGCCTTAAACAACCCGCCCATTACCGTAAAGATTTTACTAAAGCAACACAATGAATTATTACAAACCGCAATACAAGAAGCGCTGAAAGATATACCGGCAGTGTACCCGGCGGAAATAATCATCCAGGAGCAGCCGAATAATTATTACGGCCTTGTGCAGTTTAAAACTTTTTTGCAATACAAAAGCAACGAAATAAACCTGGGTGATGGCGGCTTTGTTAACTGGACACAACAACTGCTCTCCAACAAAAAGCACCGTTTGCTTATAAGCGGTATCGGTCTTGAACTGGTTTATAAAATAGCGAAAGGGCTGATATAAGAAAAGACGCTGCGTTTACTGCAATTGCGTTAATTTAGAATGCAATTTATTAAGGCATAAACCCATACTGCATGAGAAATATTTTTAGCCTGGCCTGCCTTGGCTGTCTTATCCTTTCCTGCTCGCAAAAACCCGGGTATGACGCCATCATCCGCAATGGCATGATTTACGACGGCAACGGCAGGGAGCCATACAAAGCAGACATAGCTATCAATGGAGACACTATCGCTTTTATAGGCGATTTATCAAATGCTGTTGCCAAAAATGAAACTGACGCAAAAGGAATGGCTGTTGCGCCGGGCTTCATCAATATGCTCAGCCAGAGCGATGTAGCGCTGTTGGAAGACGGCAGCAGCCAGGGCGATATTCGCCAGGGCGTGACGCTGGAAGTAATGGGCGAGGGCGGCAGTATGGGGCCGTTAAACCCGCGCATGAAAAAGGAAATGCAGGATTACCAGGGCGATATAAAATTTGATGTAGCCTGGAACTCGTTGGGCGGATACTTAAAATATTTAGAGAAAAAAGGCATTAGTTGCAATGTAGCTTCATTTGTTGGCGCGGCACAGGTGCGTGATTATGTGATTGGAGAAGACAACCGTGCCCCCACCCCTGCCGAGCTTGACAGTATGAAGGCACAGGTTGATAAGGCTATGAAAGAAGGCGCCATGGGCATAAGCACCGCGCTTATTTACCCGCCCGGCTTTTTTGCTAAAACAGGTGAGTTGATAGCTTTAAGTAAAGAGGCATCCAAATACCACGGCATGTATATAAGCCACATGCGCAGCGAGGGTAATAAACTGCTGGAAGCCGTGGATGAGCTGCTTGCTATCTCCAAAGAAGCAAATATACCCGCAGAAATATTTCACCTTAAGGCCGGCGGCAGGGACAACTGGCCCAAGATGGACAGCCTTATAAAAAAAGTGGAGGATGCCCAAAAACAGGGGTTGCATATTACTGCCGACATGTACACTTACCTTGCCGGGGCTACCGGTATGACGGCCGCTTTTCCACCCACGCTGCAGGATGGCGGCTTTGGTAAACTATGGCAACGCCTGCATGACCCTGCTACCAGGAAACAAATGGCAAAAGCTATGAACACCTCATCCAACGATTGGGAAAATCTTTATTACGATGCCGGCTCGCCCGATAAGGTGTTGCTGCTGGGCTTTAAGCAGGACTCGTTAAAAAAATTTACCGGCAAAACACTGGCCGAAGTCGCTAAAATACGTGGCACATCCCCCGCAGAAACAGCCATGGATTTAATTGTGCAGGACAGTACCCGCATTGAAGTAGTGTATTTTATGATGAGTGAAGACAATGTAAAGAAGCAGGTAGCGCTGCCGTGGGTTAGTTTTGGCAGCGACGAAGCATCGTACAACATCAATGATTCTTCATTCTTAAAATCAAACGCGCACCCAAGGGCCTATGGCAATTTCGTAAGGGTAATCGGGCACTACGTGCGCGATGAAAAAGCGCTTACCCTGCAACAGGCTATTTACAAACTGGCTAAGTTGCCCGCCACCAATCTTAAATTGCAAAAACGCGGCGAATTAAAAGCCGGCAACTACGCTGATATAGTAGTATTTAACCCCGCTACGGTAACCGATCATGCCACGTACGAACA
>DASZUX010000178.1:0-4048 GCA_035547455.1 Chitinophagaceae bacterium | reverse complement strand
CGTAGTAACCTACAGCGGCATTTTTGTGTTCGCCATAACAGGTGCTTTAAAGGCCCGCACTTACCGCATGGATGTTTTCGGCGCGTCGGTGCTGGCATTTGTTACGGCTTATGGAGGAGGTACGCTGCGTGACTTGCTGATTGGTGTAAGACCAGTTAACTGGGTAAACGATAATATTGCATTGCTGCTTGTATTTGCCGCTACTGCCGTAACGTTTATCTTTAAAACCAACTTCAGGAAGTTCAGGAGAACCATATTTTTTACCGATGCGGCCGGGCTCGGCCTGTTTACTATTGCAGGTATTGAAAGAAGTCTTTTGATGGGTATAAACGAAGAATACGCGGTTATAATGGGTGTTATTACCGCTACTTTCGGCGGCCTTATTGCAGATATATTATGTAATGCGGTGCCTAACCTTTTAAAGCGCGGTGAGTTATATGCTACGGTAAGCCTTATGGGGGGTATTATTTACGTAGTAATGAAGCATATTTCGCTTGAGTATAACACAAATCTTATTATTTGTGTTTTAATTACAGTGGGGATAAGGATTTATTCAAAAAGAAAACGGCTTACCCTGCCGGAAATATGAAATATACTGTACGCCTTATGCTGTATATTCAGGCCTTTGTACGGTTTGCGCCTTCAGTAAAGGGTTTGAGGCCTGCAGCCTTCCTTAAAAATTCCTGTGCTCTTTTACCCAGGCGGTTATATACCCGGCAATATCTGCCGTGTTTGTGCCGGGAGCAAACAGTTTTCCTACGCCCATTTCATTCAATTGCTTCATATCTTCATCAGGAATAATGCCACCACCAGTAAGCAATACATCCACCATATCATTCTCTTTCATTAACTGCAGTATTTTGGGGAAAACAGTCATGTGTGCGCCGCTTAGAATACTTACACCAATAGCATCGGCATCTTCCTGCAAGGCAGCATTTACAACCATTTCAGGGGTTTGTCTTAACCCGGTATAAATTACTTCCATTCCTGCATCGCGCAGGGCTGCGGCAATAACTTTTGCGCCACGGTCATGGCCGTCAAGTCCAACCTTTGCCACAAGCACGCGTATGGGCCTGTTTATTGTATGCTCTTGCATGTATTCATTTTTTCGTGCAGCAATCAACCTGCAGCAAATGTATCACTTATAAAACATTGTTGTTATTGCGGTTTATTCAGTAAGTCGGCCCTTGCCTTAGCAAGCTTTTCTTTAAACATCTGGTTAAAGGCTTCGTTCGCCCCTTTAAATAATATTATAAGGCTTCCATGTTCCCGTGAATAGGTGCTTGTAACACTATCCCGTAATTGTGCAGATGCAAAATCTTTTACAAAGGGATGCTCCATCTCATGTTCATCGTCTGTTACCAATACTACATTGTCAAAGCGCAAGTCTTCCGGCATCCAGTACAAAAAGCTGGCATTGTCGCTGTATGCAAAGGGCATGTGATATTTTTTTGCGTAGAATGATACCGCACCTGCCTGCCCGTAATTATCGCAGTATATAATGGCGTGTTTTTTCTCATTGCTGTCAAGCGCATTCCATGCAGAGGCGGTTTTTCTTGCCATCTCTTCCCACCCAAGCATATCAGAAAAATCCTGCGGCAGGGGGTGATCTTTTAAATCTTCCCAGTGCAATGCTCCCGTTGCTTTGGCATTGGTTTCCCTGTACAGTTTGGCTAAGGGCTCCGGTTTTAAAACCGGTAATGCGATGGGTACAAAATTCAGTGTTAACAGTAGTGGTATTATTACAAGTACGTACCGCAGAAATTTTAAACGTACTTCTGTAGCCTTACCAAGCTGATAGCTGCCAAAGGCAATAAGTACGGGGTATGTACCCAATGAATAATAATTTTTGCCATGCAGCGCCAGTAATATTGCAATTACAAAAACATAAGTAAATGCATAAAAACGGTACGGCTTGCCTTCTTTCAAAAATGCAGCAAAAATAAACCCGGTAACCCACAAAAAAACAGTGGGCAAAAACATCATAAACTGGTCAGTAATAAAACTTTTATGACTAACGTATTGCAACTGAGTTTCATTAAGCTCCGCCATGTGGTGCAATACGGGAAAATGCCTGTTGTACTGCCATATTACATTTGGAAGGAAAATGATGAAACCGGTAATTGCGGCAAACCAAAAATGTTTGTTAACCAGCATCTTCCTGTGCCGGGTAAGAGCAATGCCTGCAATAAGAGAAACGATAAAAAATAACGCGGAGTATTTGCTCATCATGCCCAGCCCGGCGCAGATACCTGTTACATACAGCCAGCTTGTTTTATTGGCCTGGATGTAACGGATGATGCCATAGGCCATCATCGTCCAGAAAAATACTTCAAGAAAATTAGGCTGAAAAAGAAAATGTACCCGCAGGTAACCGCTGTAAAAAAAGCCCAAAAAGCAAAGCACCAATGCAAATGTTTTACCGCCTAAACTCAGTATAATCCTGCCTGTTACGATAAATGTACATGCGCCAATAAGCGAAGGCCAGCACTTTATCCAGAACATGCCATCGCCAAGCAGGTGTGTAAGCCAGGCAAATACGCTCAGCATTGGCGGTACTTCCATAAAGCCCCATGCCATGTGGCTGCCTTCGGCCAGGTATAAAAACTCGTCGCGGTGCGGTTCGTAATAGCTGTTTTGCAGGATGTACGGTAGAATAAATTTTAAAAGCGCAAGGCTGTATAACACCGTATTGTACTTCCTCATGCATTGATGTTTGATGTAAGATACAATACCTGACGTTTTTATTGCCCGGAATGTTACAGCCGGTGAATATATTCTTCTACGCCACTTTTTACATAAAATGCCCTGTAATCTTTAATATTAAGCATATCAGTAATGGCCAGCTTTTTATTTGGGCTGTTGTTGTAATAGGCTTTGCATATTTGGTAGCCAACCCAATAACCCAGGTCGGCTGGTTTGTCTTTAGTTTCCTGGCTGCTGTTAGCTATCCAGTTGTACGCGCGGTTTAAATACATTTCTTTTACAAAGTCCTGCCAAATTTGGCGCTCCCTGCCCTTTGCCCATATTTGCAGCCGCTGGTTGGCAGTATGCCCGCTTATCAGTTCGCCTATAAAATCGGCCATTCCCTCTACCAAAACAGCATGCAGCAAAGTAGTATCATCTGCCATACCACCCTGCTGAAAATGCACCAGTTCATGCGCAACGGTATATGGCAGGTTTGCAAACATGGCGCTGTTGTTTTTTTGCCACAGGCTTAGTTCTGACGTGTTGGTTGATTTGTTTTTAGCGTACATATCAGCACCCACTACAAGACCATAGTCATTAGAAGTGCCGCCTGATGAAAAAGCGCCGACTACAAAATATAAATCAGGAAAATGGGCACCATCATATAGTGAATGCAGGTTGCTGTATATGGTTTTTATAGTGCTGCGGATATTATTAATGGCCAGTGTATTTGCGCGTATGCCGGCCAGGTAACCGGGTATATGTTTAACAGTTGCGGCAAATTTTTTCGTGCTGCTTATTTTTACGCGGTAGTAATCCTGCAGGGCGCCGCTGCCGGTGTTAAAATAATACCTGTTGAAAATGTCTTCAGCATGGGCAGTGTCTTTTAAAAAGGCATCATAAGCCTTCCAGAATAAATCTATATCACCGGTATGTATGGTATATGCTTCGGGGTTTTTAACTTCAATTTCTTTTTGATTTAAGTAACTTACAACAGCATCATATCCTTTATTATTTTTCATCTTCTGCATTACAGGGTCAGTAAGTATAAAGCCCTTATTTACAAACCGGTAATTATATACTGCCTGCTGCAGGCACCATACTGCGGAGTCAAGTTTGTCAATACTGGCATACATGTAACTGGCGTTAACATACGCCTGTTTTATGTAGGGCTTAAGGTTGCGCAAACCCGCTTCTTTTACATACAAAGTAGCTGCTGCGGCGGGGTTGGCATCAGACAACGAATCGGCCAGATGTTTTATCCTGTCAACATCCTGCCCGTGTGCCCCTATAACCAATAAAATAAAAGTGCAAATCGCCAGGGTGTGTTTCATCAGGGTTGCTGGTTGTTTAATAATGT
>DASZUX010000177.1:0-5704 GCA_035547455.1 Chitinophagaceae bacterium | reverse complement strand
ATCTTATACAAGCCATGTTTAAAAATGATAATTACGAGATAAACATAGATTATGCAAAAGGAGGAAACATTGGCATAACATTGTGTTAATGATTCCTTAACGCAGTATTTTAAACAGTGGTGGGCTATTAGGATAGTTTTGCGGTTAGAATTTTTATGAGTAATAAAAGCCTGCTGATTTTTGTATTTCTTTTCTCAAGAATGCTCATCTTTCCTGTGTGGCATTTGGCAAATACGCACGCTTTTAGCCGTAACAGCAATAATCATTTCAGCAACCTGGGCCATGTGCGGTCTTTCAAAACCAACCGGTCATCCATTGATTGCCAGGCTGAAGTTGCAGGTTGTGATGACATACTGGACGAAACAAAACCAAATCTCCCGCAACCTCCGGGGACCTTTAAAAAAATTAATAAAAAACAGTTTAAAGTAAAGGCAAAATTGCTTTATGCACTTAATTGCATTGCGCAGTCACCACCCGGTCAGCTTTGCCCGGCCCCGTTATTTCTAAAAAACCTGTCTATTATTGTCTGATACTCTGTCATAATCGGCCCTTTTCTTTTTCCCTTTATACACATATACGATTTATAAAATAGTTGCCTGTTTGCGGTGTTGTTTTCCCTAAGCCGCGGCAGGTGTGCATCACGCTCCATTTTTAATTAAACCGACAAAAGCCTCTTTATGAGAAAGCTTAAAACACAGCTTATGTTGCGGCATATCCTTACCCTGGGGTTTTGCCTGCTTTTAACCACAAAACTACTTGCGCAGAACGTAACGGTTACCGGTAAAGTAGTTGACGACCAGGATAAAACACCCGTATCCGGTGCAACAATCACAGTAAAAGAAACGGGCAAAGTGTTAGTTTCGGATGTTAGCGGCGCTTTTAAGGCCAGCGTACCTGCAAACGCTACGCTTACTGTAACGTTTATAGGGTACACTGCACAGGATGTGCCTGTAAACGGCCAGTTAGATTTATTGATTGCTCTTAAAAGGGACACAAAATCGCTGAATGAAGTAGTAGTTACAGCATTGGGTATTACCCGCTCGGCCAAGTCGCTTGGTTATGCCGTACAAACTGTTTCTAATAAACAATTTACCCAGGCGCAGGATCCCAACCTGCTTAATAATCTTAGCGGTAAAGTGGCGGGTGTGCAAATTACAAACGGTGGCGCGGGGGTTGGTTCTACTGCCAGGATAGTAATACGTGGCGAAAACTCTTTTAGCGGTACCAACCAGCCTTTATTTGTAGTAGATGGCGTACCTATTAACAATGAAACATATTTTAATAACGCAGTTGAAAATTCCTCCAACCAGGGTACATGGGCAGAGGTTGACTGGGGTAACGGCGCTGCTGAAATAAACCCCAACGATATTGCCAAAATAACCGTACTTAAAGGCGGTACCGCTGCAGCATTGTATGGCAGCCGTGCTGCTAACGGCGCTGTTGTACTTACCACACGTACAGGTGCACATGAAAAAAATACAATAGGGGTTACATACAACTCAACCACTACATTTGAAACACCATTAAAGTTACCCCGCCTGCAAAACGAATATGGCGCAGGCGTGGATGCTTACCCCCTTACAGGTGCGCCCAATACATATTCATTTGTAAACGGTGGCGGTTCTGCCGAAAATAATATCCCCAACTGGGGGCTTCATTTTGACCCAAGCCTGCTGGTTGACCAATTTGACAGCCCCGCCGGCGATGGTTTACAGGCGGGCGACCTTTCCGCACGCAGCGTAACGCCCGGATCTAATATTACGCCTACGCCGTGGGTTGGTCATGCAGATCACTTTAAAAACTTTTTACAAACCGGTATTACCACGCAAAACTCTATCGCCCTGGGCAGTTCAAATGCAGACGGAGGTTTTCGTTTATCATTCGGCGATTTGTATAATAAAGGAATATTACCTAATTCAGACCTGAGGCGTTATACCATTGCCCTCAGGGCCAACCACAAGTTTAATGATCACCTCACTTCTGACATTTACATCAACTATATTAACAGCAACAGCGATGAAAGGCCTAACATCGGCTATGGTTCTGAAAGCGTGATGTACACTTATTTTGGCGTATATGGCATGCCAATAAATATTGACCTTAACTCTCTTAAAAAGCAATGGCAGGTTGGCCAGCAGGACAGCAAACAGTTCCGCTACTGGAACAACCACGACAACCCGTACGTAACAATGTATGATAACACCAACAGTTTTAACAAAAACCGTTTAATAGGCAACGCCTCTCTTAAATATGAGTTTACACCTGATTTTAACCTGATGGTGCGCACCGGTACGGATTATTACGGCGATAACAGGGAAGGACACCGTGCTTTTGCAACCGTACGCTTTCCCAGCGGCGGTTTCAGAACAGATGATGTTAGTTATTTTGAAAACAATACCGACTTTTTGGCCAACTACAAAAAACGGGTAAGTCCTGAATTTAACTTTAGTGTATCGGCCGGTGGAAATATGTTTACACAAAACATTTCATACACACGCGATATTGCCAATGCATTAATTGTACCCAACCTGTACAACTTTTCAAATGCACAAAGCCAGTTGCCTACGCTGTATGAGAAGTTTGATAAAAAAATATACAGCCTGTATGCTTTTGGAGACTTTGATTATAAAAAGTTGCTTTACCTGAACATTACTGCACGTAATGATTGGTCAAGTACGCTGCCTCCGGGCAATAATTCATATTTCTACCCTTCTGCCTCTTTAAGTGCGATTATCTCTGATATGGTACACCTGCCCCGGGCTATTTCTTACTTAAAGCTGCGCGCATCAGCCTCACAGGTAGGCCGCGATGCTGACCCGTATTCAATCAATAATACATACCTTACAAATACGCCGTTTAACAGTTACCCGCTTACTGTAACAAACAACGTACTGGCTAACAGCAACCTTAAACCTTCTACCACAACTACAAAAGAAGCGGGTATTGAAGCAAGGTTCCTGGATGACCGTATTGGCATTGATGCTACTTTCTACAGTTCAACTACAAAAAATGAAATTGTACAGTTGCCTGTACCTGTTTCATCAGGCTACACCAATGCCTATGTAAATGGCGCTACTATTAAAAACCAGGGTATTGAAATTATGCTTAATATTTCGCCGCTGCGCTCACAAAAACCGGGTGGCCTTAGCTGGGATATGAGCTTCAACTTCAGCCATAATGTAGGTACTGTTGAGGCTTTGCCTGAGGGAATTAATAGTTATATATATGCACAGGTAACGCAGTACGACAGGTATTACAGGGCAATACAGTACGAAGCGGTAGTTGGCGGCAAAATTGGTAACATGTATGGTAATGATTACCAGAGAGACCCGGCCGGCAATATAATATACAAAAACGGCATACCGCAAATAACTACCGACCAGCAGCACCTGTTGGGTAACTATAATCCTGATTTTATTTTGGGCTGGTATAATGAATTTTCTTATAAAAACTTCAACCTCGACTTTACATGGGACTGGCACCAGGGTGGTAAGTTTTACTCATATACCGAGTTGGGCATCCTTGCCGGCGGTATGAGTGTTGAAACCTTGCCTGGCAGGGAAACCGGTATAATAGGCGCGGGCGTTATGGACGATGGCACCGGTAAATATGTGCCCAACAATGTAAAAGTTGATGCTGCCACTTATTACAATGGCTATTATAATGCAACAAATAACCAGGCATTTATGTACAGCGAAACTTATCTTAAATTAAGGGAGGTGCGGCTTGGTTATACATTTAAACATTTGCTTGGTAAAGCATCAGGGTCAAGTTTAAACTTATCACTGGTTGCAAGGAACCTGCTGGAATTTACACAATGTAAAGATGTTGACCCTGAAACCCTGGCTTTACGCGGCCAGCAAATTTTGCCGGGTACAGAGTTTTTGAGCATTCCGGCTACAAGCAGCTATGGTGTTTCAGTTAACGTAAACTTTTAATTATAACACTCATTAATATAGTGATTATGAAAAAAAATACTTTCATTTACATAATTCTTGCAGCAGCGGTATTATATACCACCTCCTGCAGTAAGGAACTGCAGGCTATTAATAAAAACCCCAACAACCTGGAGTCTCCCGATCCCACAACGCTGCTTTCAAATACAATAGTTACGGAGTTTTACAGCAATGCCAATATTTCATGGACACTCGCTAACGGTTACGATCAATATATGACCTTCAGCAGTTCCTACTACAACCAGTCTACACGGTACAACCCCGTTTCAAACGATCCATACTGGGTGCCGTTATATGAGTCTGCCCGGGATGCCAATACGCTTTACAATACCGGGGTAACCAATAAAAACCCATTTTTACAGGCAGCGGCGCTAACGCTGCGTTCTTATGCGTTTGCACAGTTGACTGAATTGTGGGGTGATATCCCTTTTACAAAAGCGTTGCAGGGTAATGCAGGTGTATTTACGCCGGTATATGATAACCAGCAAACAGTTTATACAGATGGAACGCTTGGCATAATTCCCTCGTTGCGCCGCGCAGACAGCCTGCTTAAAGCCAATCCCTCAGGTTTATTGGGCGGGGACGTATTATACAATGGAAGCATTACAAACTGGCGTGCATTTATAAATGCCCTCAGACTGCGTTACCTTATGCGGGTGTCTTCTAAAATGGATGTTAAGGCGGAGATACAGTCAATAGTAAATGATGGTGCAATAATGCAGAACGCATCTCAAAGCGGCGCGCTTGCATTGCCCACCACAACACCTTACGATTTCCCAAGCCTTACAGAACGCACCGGCGACTTCCAGGTAAAATATATGAACAGCCTGTTGTATAACACCTTTGTAAATACCGGCGACAGTGCCAGGATACAAACTTACTTTGCGGAAAACGTAGCCAGTGGCGGCAGCAGTACCTTTAGCTTTAACAATTATGGCGGTATGCCTTTGGTAATTGATGCTGATGCCGGGCAAACCAGCACTTCATCTAACTTTAACGGCAGCTTTGTAAGTGCCGCTAACAAATTTCTTATAAAGGCTAGGATAATGACTTACGCGGAACAGGAATTTGTTCTTGCAGAAGCGGCCATAAAAGGGTATATCCCCGGCAGCGCTGCGGCTTATTATAATAGTGGCGTTATGGGAGCCTATGCGGAAATAGGCCTTAGCGATGCCAGCGCTGCTAATTACCTGTTACACAGCAACGTGGCATTTGATGGAACTGTACAGCAGGTAATTACCCAAAAATGGCTGGCAAACATAAACAACGGGTTTGAAGGGTGGATAGAATACCGCCGTACCGGTTATCCCCAGCTTAATGCAGGTGGCGCCGCAAGCCTTAATAACAATGCTATACCTACCCGTTTTTTATACCCTACTGATGAAGTAACAATAAATGCAACAAATTATAGTACAGAAATCACCAACATGGGCGGCAAGGAAATAACAACCTACAAAGCCTGGTGGGAGAAATAACCTGCTTACACTTTAACTTTAAAACAATCATTTTGGCCATTGTAATTTATTGCAATGGCCTTTTTGTTCTGTACAGTTACATTAAACCTTTTATACAATCCTGTTAACACCGGGTATTTTAACTACCAGCCTGCCTGCAGCAAAGGCGAGTGTTACGGCAAAAGGTAATGCCACCAGTAATTTAACTGCCGGCTCAATATGCCAGTCTTTAAGCGCAATTGCACATGATACTACAAATAGCGGGTGTATGATATATGTTGCAAACGAAGCGCG
>DASZUX010000176.1:0-4942 GCA_035547455.1 Chitinophagaceae bacterium | reverse complement strand
TCATTATTCAGCAGCAAAACTGCAACGGTGGTAACAAGCGACGGTAATATTTTAACGGGTGTAAAATCATCCGAAACGGTAAACCTCCTGGCTACCGACGCAATCTTTCAAACCGGCGGCACCTGCGGCTTTAACAGCAGCGGCACTACGTCGTTCAGCCAGCGTCCCTTAACAGTTGGCAAGTTTAAGGTAAACGAAAGCCTTTGCCCCAAAACGCTTGAGGCTAAATACACGCAAAAAGCATTGCCCAAAGGCAGCCGCTACGACAGTCTTGCATTTGCAGAGGAGTACACCACCCTTAAAGCGGGCACCATTGCAGAGCAGCTTGAAACTGCTATATGGCAGGGCGATACCGGCAGCGCCAACGTTAACCTTAATAAGTTTGACGGCTTTGTAAAAATTATTGACGATGCGGGCAGTGCGGTTGACGCTAACAGCGCCGCATACATGGGTACCCCCATTGCAGCGGGTACAGGCATAACTTCATCCAACGTGCGCACCATAGTAGGCGCAATGGTTAAAGGCCTGCCTGCTGTAATAAAAGGTAAAGGCGATGTGCGTATATGGTGCGGGTGGGATGTTTTCAGCATGTTTGTTGATAAGCTGGTAAACGATAACCTGTACCACTATGCACCGGCCGGTACCGAGAGCCAGGAAGAAAACGGCGAAATACAAATACCCGGTACGCCCTATAAGCTAACGGCCGTGCATGGTTTGGATGGCACCAACCGCCTGTTTGCCCTGCGCAGCAGCAATATGTTTATAGGCACAGATTTGCAGAACGAAGAAGAACGCTGGGAACTGTTTTTTGCCAAAGAAGCAGATGAAGTGCGTTTTGTAAGCGAATGGAAATACGGTGTACAGGTAGCCCTGCCTAACGAAATTGTGCAGTTTACTTTAACAGCGTAACAGCTTATAGCTGCAGGCGGCAGGCTGGTGCTTTATGCAAACAGCGTATAGCATACAGTATAAAGCCTGCAGCTTCTTCAAACAACTATTTAACAACTCTTAATTTTTATTACTATGTCATGTGCACTAACACAGGGTTTTAATTTAGACTGCCGCGATGCCGTGGGCGGTTTAAAAGAAATTTATATTACCGAGCTTGGCAGCATATCCTCTGTAACGGAGGCCAGCGGCACCATCAGCGCTATTACCAATGCCAGCGGCAAACAATTTTGGAAGTATTCGCTTATACGCGAAACAAGCAATGCGGAAGAAACCATTACCGGCAATGAGCAGAACGGCACCATTTTTTACGCGCAAAAGGTGGATGTTATACTAAACAAACGCCAGGTAAGCGTACGTAACGAAATACTGCTGCTGGCCAAAAACAAACTGGCCATTGTAGCGGTTGATAACATAGGCAATGCCTGGCTGTACGGCCGCGTAAACGGCCTGATGCTTAACGCCGGCACATCGCCTACCGGCACTGCCTGGGGAGACCGTAATGGTTACACCTTAACCTTTAGCGGTAACGAAACCGAGCTTGCCCCCATGGTACAGGCCAGCGTAATTGCAACCCTTGAAACACCGGGTACGTAGTTTATAGCCATAATAACCAGGTTTTTATTTTCCTTTTCATTATCCTGCGTAGTCCTGCGCGGGATTTTTTTTTGTAGGCTTCATCATTGCCCCTGGCTTTAAGGCCGGGGCATCAAACAAAAATTGAATTGCAGGGCTTTAGCCAAATAGTAAAATGGTGTGCCGGGCAGCAGTAAGGTTACGCATCATCGTTCCGTCGCACACTTCGGCGTTTGGCTTGTGTGGCGGCAAAAGGTTCGGCAATAAAAGCGCTTGTATGCTTTTATGTTTACTGTTGCATGTATGCCTTTAGGTATCTGTAAGCGTACACCCCTTCCATCCCCACCCCCAAAAAAAATTTAAAAAAAATCGCCCTAAAAGTGAGACACCCCCCCTGTTTTTATATATAGTAGTATGTTACAGTTAACCAAAGGGCAAACGGCCCAAACCATCATACTCACCCTTAGCGAGCTGGCAACGCTAAATAACCCTTACTACCTGTTTTTGTTTACCCAGGTAACCACAAAGCAGCGGGTAAGCTTTATAAAAAGCACAGGTGATGATGAGAGCGATTACCCGGCACGTTACAACCAGTTTACCATAAACACCGGCAGTTTATTTGATGATAAACAGGCAGGCGAGTGGCATTATACCGTGTACGAGCAGGATAATGATACAAATACCAATACCACCGGTCTTAATGTGCTTGAGCTGGGTAAAATGCTGCTGCAGGCGGCGGAAGAATTTGCTTACACTACTTATAACCTAAACACAATATATACAACATACAATGGCTGAAATGCAAATAAACAAACAGGCAGGCATAGTAGTGCTTAACTTTGGCAGCGACAATGCACCCATTATTCGCGAACGTACCGGCCGCGACTGGATTGAGTTTGGAGATAAAAATGATTATTCAGACTTTTTAATAAGCCTGTACAACAAAAGCCCCAAGCATGGCGCCATTATTAACGGCAAAGCAAAATACATTTTTGGCGGAGGCCTTGCCAAAGACGGCTTTGCAGAGCAGGCACTGTGCGACCAGGTAAACGATGCCGGCGAAAAAATAAAGGCGCAGCCTGTAAATAATATGGGCGAAACGCTTAACGAGGTATTATATAAATCAATACTCGACACGCGCATACACGGCGGCTTTCGCTGGGTAATAGTATGGAACAAAATGGGCGGGTTTGAAATTTTGCATGCGGAGTTTCAAAAACTGCGCAGGGGAAAGAACAATAATTTTTACTGGAAGAAAAACTGGCGGGACAGCCGGGAACAGCCCATTGAGTACCCGGAATTTAATATAAGCAACCGGCAGGGCGCACAGGTGTTTGCGTATGATGAATACCGCCCCGGAACAGAGGATTACCCTTTACCTGAATACATTAACTGTATTGATTACATACAGGCTGATGCCGAAGTGGCGGCCCATACCTACGGCAATGCACAGGGTGGCTTTACAGCATCAAAAATGATTTCTTTTTTTAATGGAGATATTGATGAAGAAGGCAAGCGTGTTATTGAAAAAAAGCTTACCGAAAAATTTACCGGCCGGCGCGGGCAAAAGTTTATGCTTACGTTTAATACTGACAGCAGTAAAAAACCCGTGATTGATGACCTTGGCGCCAGCGACATGACAAAGGAAGACTTTACCGCCATAGATAAAAACATAGAGCAGAATATTTTTACCGGGCACGAAATAACAAGCCCTGCATTGTTTGGCGTAAAAACCGAAGGCCAGTTGGGCAATAACCAGGAGTTGCAGACTGCCTATACCATTTTTAACAACACATACGCCCGCCCCAAGCAGCAGGATTTAGAGCGTATAGTAAATTATTTTGCCGGCCTTATGGGTATGGGTGATGATTATCGCCTGCAAACCCTTAACCCTATTGGTTTGCAGTTAGATATAAAAGATGTAATAAATGTGCTGCCAAAGAGCTTTGTGTTTGAGTATTTTAACATTCCCAAAGATAAATGGAATGAGCAGACGATAGCAGAGACGGGAAAGTGAAAAGGCAAAAGTGAGAAGTGAAAAAGAGGCGATGTGAGAGTTGAGATGACAGGGATGAGAAGAAAACCGGTAGCCCGGGTTATGCTTTCGTGTCGTTAAAGTCGTTAATGTTCTTAAAATTAATATTAAAGCGGGCGGGGCCCTTTTAGGCAGGCTTAAACGGGCTGGCTGGTATAATCCGCAAACAATCAAACATTCAAATTGATATAATCGTGAGCCAGAATATTTTACTGATAAGTGTTGACATGCTGAAACAGCGTACGCATATACACGGCAATATTGATGAAAAACTGCTGTATGCAGATATTAAGGTGGCGCAGGATATGTATATACTGCCGCTGCTGGGTAGCGCGCTGTTTAATAAACTGCAGGCAGATGTAAGTGCAGGAACTATAAGCGGCAATTACAAAACGCTGCTGGATAATTACCTGGTAGATTGCCTGGTATGGTATGCATTGGCAGAGTCGCCCGAAACTATGAGTTACCAGCTAACCAATAAAGGCGTTGTGCGCAAACAGGGTGATAATACGCAGTTGCCCACTATGGCAGAGATTGTAAGCCTTGCTGATACTTACCGCAAACGTGCAGAGTTTTATGCGCACCGCTGCCGCCTTTATCTTGAACAAAATGCACCGCAAATGTTTGCCGAATATCTTAACCCCGGCAACGGCATAGATGACAAACGCCCGGTACGTGTACAATACACCAGCCCTGTGTACCTGGGCCCGCACTACCCGCGGTACAGAACGTATGCTGAAAAATACCAGGGTAACCGCCCATACTGTGATGATGAATGTTAGTAAAGTAAGCGCAAAAAAGATGGGCGGCAGAAATGGGATGCTCCATATTCATAAGCTCTTTAGGTGTGAAAGGTTGGTAACAAATGAAGCATAAGGGTGAAATGAAATTTTGTAAAGCGTTCAATAAAGTTCGTAGCGGGCAGGGGATTAAATTTTGGTTATAAACGGGCAGCCGGAATGCCATACTGTAAAAGGCAAAGAAACCAGGGTGAAACAATTGCTTAATAAAGATGAGGTGTTGCGGTGAGTGACACAACACAAGAAGAGAGTTGTGCAAAAGCCCGTTATAAATAATAATTACACACATGCCGGGCCGGGCAATAAACGCTAAACCATAAACAAAATATATGACACTTAACCAGGTAATACAACGTATAAAAATATTGGCAGGGGCTCACAGGCAGGTACAAACATTTAACAGCACGGCCGGCATTACAGATATATTGAATGATAAAACAGTGGCGTACCCTGCCTGTTTTTTAATTGATGTACCGGGCAGCAATATTGATGTGGTAAGCAAAACAGTAACTTTTACGTTCAGGCTGTTTTTGCTTGACCTTGTGCATGTGGCCGCCGATACCAGGTTAAACGAGCAGGATGT
>DASZUX010000175.1:0-6339 GCA_035547455.1 Chitinophagaceae bacterium | reverse complement strand
AGCATACCTGGGATTATTCTTTGCAAAATAAGAAATGTTTGATATCCAGCCTTCTTTTTATAGCTTCCTGTACATTATGTTTATCTTACATGCGCCCTTAACAAAACAACTATACAATAATAAAAACGCCCCATTCGGGGCGCTTTTGTTTGTTTGAAACCAGGCAATTTTTATTGCATTGTGTAAGTAAAATAGCCTGCATTGTTTAGAAACAGTGTTACTGTATAAGTGCCGGCCTTTAATGAGTAGTTATGCCCTGCATCACCAATGTTAGAGCCACCTTTTTGCAGGCTGCCACCACCGTTGTCACCATAATTAAGCCCCCAATCGTGGTTGGCCCGGAATTTAAACTGGTCGTTATCAGCAACCGTAATTGTACCTACCCATGCATTTTTGCCTGCGTCATAAGTCATATCAATATCGTTGCTCCAGTTACTGCCTGCAAAACTGCCTATCATACTCCAGGTAGTAGCCGTTGCAGACCATGTATTGTCGTTGGTGTTTGCAGTTACATAGTAATAGCCAGCGCCCGGCACTTTAAGATTACCACCACTGGTACTTAAGGTACCGCTGCCGCCATCGCCAAGCGCATTATCCCAGGTGGGTCCGGGGGTTAGCTTAAATTCAAAACTACCGCCAGCGGGAAAGTTTATATATCCATCGTAATTGCCATCGTTATTGGGGGAACCGAGGGTGGGGGCAGTCGCCGGGTTCCAGCCCTGGTAGTCGCCTGGCACATAAAGCAGCCCGTATTGCTTTACCTGGGTTACAGTAAATTTGCCATGCTGAAAATCCACAGTAATTGTGTACATACCTGTTGCTATGGGGCCGGGTATATTATCACTCAAATCAGCGCCAAAATCTCCGCCTGCATTAAGCCCCCCAACAGTCTTATCAGCTACAGAATATTTATGGCTCCAGTCGCCGTTTACAGGCAGTATTAAATATTCCTGCCCGCCGTTGAGGTAAAATGTGCCCTGGTAGTTTACCGAATCCAGCATGGTAAACTGCTGGCTGGGTACAGGCACGGGGTTACCCCAGCCGCCTGCTGTAGCACTGCCCACAAGAAACAGCTTTTTGCTTGAGGGGGGTGCAACCTTGGGCGGCACCACGTAAGGTGTTACAGTGAGTGTTACAGTGTTAGATATTTTCTGATCGTTGTTGTTTGCATAGGATGACACCAGTCTTACATCAACGCTATAAGTAACGTTATACTGGAAACCAAGGCTAAGCAGCATATTGTTTAACTGCCTGGCTGTAAGCGATACATTGTGATCGCCTGTAACAGCAAGTGTTGATGCCCTGGAAAAATCCTTACCGCTTGAGTCAATCTGTATTATGTATTTGTTGGTAGCAGAGTCAGAAGTGGCATAGCCAGGGTCTGTCCAGCTAAAAGTAACCGCAGTATTCGACGAGTCTGCCGGTGCCGGGTTAAAACTGGTTATTGAACTGGTTAACACGGCAGCCGTACCGCTTTTATAGTATGTTAATGCGGGCTCTTTTTTACAGGCCAGCAGTCCCACAACAGCAATAGCGGCTACAAAAAGTAAGTTTACTATATTTTTCATACCACAATTTTTATTTGTGTAACTCCGTACGGTTTTACCATACAGGGTTACGGTATTATTGTTTAGTTACTGTAAATTTTCCTCTTTGAAAATCTACATCAATTGTATATGTACCATCTGCCGCCGGGCCGGGAAAGTTGTCATTCAAATCTGCGCCAAAATCGCCCCCCACATTCAGGCCTGCAACTGTTTTGTCTTTAACGGCATATTTGTGGCTCCAGTCACCGTTAACAGGTAAAAACAGGTATTCCTGTCCGCCAGTTAAATGAATGGTAATAGTATATTCTGTTTCGTTTACCTGGGTAAACTGCTGGCTGGGCACAGGTACAGGATTGTTCCAGCCGCCTGCTGTAGCACTACCAACTAAAAATAACTGGCCGCTTGAAGGCGGGTTTACCTTAGGGGGAATTGCATAGGGAGTGGCTTTAAATGAAAGCACATTTGACTGCAATGGAACAGAACTGGCTGTTAATTGAGACGTAACCCTTATCTCAATGTCATGTTCAACATCATGCTTCAGGTTTAACTGGTTAAGCAGATAATCATTTAGCTGGCTTTGTGTAAGCGTAAGGCTAAGGTCTTTGCCAATTGTAATAGACTGCCTGGCAGGATTGGTAAAATTTGCCCCGGCAGTATCTATTTCAACCAGGTATGTAACATCCAGTGAGCTTACACCGGTACTAAGCTGGTAATCAGGATTCGTCCAGCTAAGGGTTAGCGCAGTATTTGCAGCAGTTGCATAGCTTAAAGGTATAACACCTGATACCGAAGCTGTTAACACCGGCGCTGTGCCGCCTAAAAAGTTAACTTTCTGTTCATCCTTTTTACAGCCTGCTATTATTGCAATAGCAAACACTGTAAAAAGTAGTTTATTAATCAGTTTCATAAAATTATTTTTCATTAAATTTTACAATAAGGTTAGTACCCTTTGTTTTGAACAAGGTTAGGATTAGCTGTAAGATCTGTTGACGGAATAGGATACAAATTATATTTATCATCTACAGCAGAGCCGGATGCTACGCCGCCTTTCCACGCCCATAAGTAAGCGCCTGTTGTAAATTCATTATAGCGTATAAGGTCGGTACGTCTCAGGCATTCCCAAAACAATTCGCGGCCCCTTTCGTCCAGTATAAACGGCAGGGTAAGCTCTGAACTGTTAATGTTGCCAGATGTACCGTTGTATGCTCTTTTACGCAGTTGGTTTACATATCCCAATGCAGTTGTAATATCACCGCCAGTGCCGCCACGTAACACAGCTTCTGCATAGGTAAGGTATATTTCGCCAAGGCGAAATACCGGGAAGTCAACATCCGAGAAGTTGCCAGCCTGGTCAGCATGTGGTGCGGGGCTGCCATCGCGGGTAACATTCCTGAATTTTGTAGAAGAATACCCATCTGTGGAAACATCCAGCAACTGTGTCATTACCTTGTTTTGACCCTGCGTATAAAACTGCCCTCTCATATCACCGCTTCCAAACAGGTCAACAAATTGCTGGGTTACTCTTATACAGTTCCATGTGCCGTTGGTACCGGATATGCTTCCCGGTACACCTGCGGGGCCATGGCACAAGGTAGTGGTGCCACCATAGTTTTGAGTATTTGTACCATCATAGTTAATGGTAAAAATAAATTCGTCTGTGTTAAGGTTGTTGTCTGCAAGCATCAGTTCATCATACTTCGGGTGCAGTGTATATCCGGCGTCAATTATCTTTTTGCAATAGGTAATTGCTTCTGTGTACTTCTGTACACCAGCGTACACCTCTGCATTCAGATATATTCTTGACAATAATGCCCATGCAGCAGCTTTATCCGCCCGGCCGTACTCGTTTGTTTTGGGGTCTGGCAGTGTAGTTTCCAGGTCTTTTAATTCAGATTCAACATACGCAAACAAATCAGTCCTCTTTATCTGGTTAGGCAGGCCTGAACCAATTATATCTTTTTCAGTTACAAAAGGAACGTTACCAAATAAATCCATCAGCACCCAGTACTGGTATGCCCGTAAAAACCTGGCCTCCTGTTTATATTTGCGTATTTCATCTGCGTCGCTTCCGGTAATACCTCTTGCGGCAAGGTTATCGTCGCTGCATTGGTTAATAAAATCATTGCATAAAGTTATCTGGAAGTAGCAACGGTAATATAAGCCGCCAACAGTTTGGTTAACACTCGACCAGCTAAGCTGGTGTATGTTAAGCGGGTCTGTAGTATTATGGTAAGTCCAACCTGCCTCGTCGGTTGAAAGACTTTGCAGATACCACAGCATCCGCAAAAAGTCTGAGTTACCTTCATCAGCTATAATTTGCGAAGATATATCCGCGCTGCCCGCTGGGCCATTATTACCTGTAAGGGCCATAGCGCCATACACTTTAGCAAGGGCCTGTTTGTAACCCGCCGGTGTTGAATATACTGCTGACGCTGTTATATCGTTTGTGGGCACCAGGTCGAGTTTCTTGGTACAGCCCGCCAGCATTACTACTGCCAGCCCTGCTATCCAAAATTTATATTGTATTTTTTTCATATTATTTTTCTTTTAAAGCATGCAATATTAAAAGCCCAGGTTTATGCCCAGTGAATATATTCTCGGCCTGGGGTAAAAGTTATTATCAATACCAGAGCTTATTTCGGGGTCAAGCCCTGTATATTTTGTTATAACAAAAACATTTTGCACTATGGCGCTTACGCTCAAGGTTGCCCTGCCATGGTAAATTTTACCTGCGTTATAAGTAAGGTTTGCATTATCCATCCTGAGGAAAGATGCATTTTGCAGGTAATAATCGCTCAGCAACTGAATGTCAGATATGCCGGTAAAGTGAGTGGCTAAATAACTGGATGAGGCATTACCAATAACAGCGCTGCTTAATATTTGATTTAACCTGCCGTTATTGCTGTAAATATTGTTATACACATAGTTATTTATGTTACTGCGCATTACCAGGCCCAGTGTCCATTTCTTATAACTAATGTTGGTGCTAAAGCCCATAAATACTGTCGGGTCTGCACTTTTTCCTTTAAACTTATCGTTTTCGTTAATTATGCCATCACGGTTTTTATCATACATAAGGCCCTCAATGGGTAAGCCTGTTTTTTCATCATATACCTGCTTATATAAATAAAAAGTATTTTTAGGTCCGCCTACAGCATTAAGAAATGCAAAACCCTGTACGCCGTTTATGCCACCACTTTGAAACCCTAAATAATTTTTATCATCCGGTACTACAGTAAGGTTGGTAATTGTATTCTTGTTATAGGTTACATTAAATGAGAAATCCCATTGGAAATCTTTTGTTTGAACAGGTATAACATTAATACTTGCTTCAATACCTTTATTTTCCATGTTACCAACATTAGCCAGTATATAAGCTGAGAAATTGGTGCCTGCCGGCTGCGGTATCTGGTTTAGCAAGTCTTTTGTCTTTTTAAGATAAACATCCACGCTACCTGTAATACGGTTGTTGAGGAAACCAAAGTCCACACCTATGTTGGAAGTAGCAGTTTGCTCCCACTTCCTGTTAGGATAGAAGCCTGATGGTCTGTACATCTGGTAGTATGAATCGCCGAATTGGTAGGCTGCAGTAGTGCTGCTGAGGCCGTAATAAGAAATATATGAATAGTTATCTATGCCATCCTGCTGGCCGGTTATGCCATAACCAATACGCAGCTTAAGGTCACTAACAATATTGCTGTTTTTCAGGAAGCTCTCCTGTTTCAGTTTCCACGCAAAGGCGCCAGCCGGGAAAGTACCCCACCTGTTTGCCGGGCCGAACCTTGATGAGGCATCCCTGCGCACACTAACGGTTAACAGGTACTTGCTGTCAAAAGAATAGTTAGCACGGCCAAAGTAAGAAATAAGTGTATTTTCCGGTTTGTCGTAAGGATAATTTGGCAAAGGCGAAGACGGGTTAATTGTACCGTTCGCAAGGTAGTCAGGATAAAAATAATTAGTAGTTTGATAGTTATTATAGCTATACCCGGCGGTAACGTCAATATGGTGTTTTCCAATATCCTTCAGGTAGTTAAGGTAAAACTCCCCGAGTGTATTCCACTTGGTTGACTTGTAATGATTGTTTTCGCCATAGTAACGGGTATATTCCATAGCTGCACTATCAGGTACGTATATTGTGCCCTTACCAATAGCAGCATCATAACCAAGGTTAACATTAGCATGAAGATCTGGAAGAAAATGAAATTTATAATCAATTTGTAAATTGCCTATACTTCTTTGCGGGGTGGCTTCGTCAAAACGCTGGTTAAGCATACCAAGCGGGTTTTTGCCGGCCAGGTTATTAAGACTGCCATCCGGGTTTGTCCATTCCCAGTAACCGTTATAACTTTTGCTGTTTGAATAAACAGGTTTGGTAGGGTCAAAATATATTGCTGCACCTATAGCACCTGTATTACCAAAACGTGTATTTTCTGCACTGCCTTTAAGGTTAAGGTCTATTTTCAGGTGCTTGTCAAATAATACAGGGTTAAGTGCCAGGGTTACTGAAGTTTTTTGCAGGTTATCGGTTTTTAAAATACCATCCTGGTTTGAGTAGCCTATTGAAAGCCTGTACGGCAAGCCTTTAATGCCGCCGGTAAGATTAATATTATTGTCGGTTGCAAATGCATTACGGTAAATCTGGTCTTGCCAGTTAGTATTGGCCGTGCCCAGCATAGCTTTTTGATCCGCAGTGCCCAACTGGTTAACAATGGCCCTCACCTGGTCGCCATTTAAAACACTTACTTGCTTTGTTACCTGTGATATTGAGTTTACCGTATTGAAATTAACTTTT
>DASZUX010000174.1:0-3059 GCA_035547455.1 Chitinophagaceae bacterium | reverse complement strand
CTGGACATTTTCCGTTTGATACCTGCAATGTTACTGAAGTCTCGATAGCTGCGCCTGATGCATCCAGCGACGCTTCTACTACAGGTGATTGCTCAGCAGAACTTGTTCGTGAAAAACCAGCGCCGAACGTCCAGGCATATTCAAAACCGCTTTCCTGTATATCAGGCGTAAACGTAACCTCAAACACATTGCTGCTCTTCATTACTGAATTAAAAGCAAATGTGCTTGCCTTAGGTGTATCAATCACTGTTATTTTTGCTGGAGCAGAGGCAACTCCATTCACCGTGTAAACCAATGTAAACGTACCCGGCCCCGCCTTACGCGGAATAAATGTAAACGTGCCGTTAACATCTTCAACACCAGGCACTTCATCCCCGTTTGCATCAGTTATTTTACCGCCGGCAGGCGATACTGTTATTGTTGCGGGCTTTTCATCATCCCTGCAGTAAGCCTTATCCATATTTATAGCAGGCGTATCAGCAGGAGGTGTGGTCTCTTTTTTCTCCGGAAATATATAGGCTGTAGGCGGGCAATCTGAACAGCACAAATAAGGAATATAAAAATCCGCTATTACTTCTCCCTCCAGCAACTTAAACCTCGTGCCGGTTTGCCTTGGCGTAAAAATGTCAATAATCTTCTGTTTATCTTCAGGTGGCGCATCCTTGCAGTTATTTACAAATTCGCGAATCATTTTTTCTTCCGCAGTTCCCACTTTCATATATATGCTTTCGCTTTGCACAGGTTGTACTTCTTCAATCCCTGCGTCTTTGCGGTTGGGCAAAACTGCGTCACCGGCAAGTGTAACTGATTCATGCATTTCCGCGGTATAGTACACCATCACAAATGTGCCTCCTTTGGGAACACCTGCTTTATGTTCAAGGCCGGGGTGTTTTTTATAATAATTAATGAAAGAATTTTGAGACTGGAAGAGGCGTAGCCTGCGGGTATATTCCTCCACCAGTGTTTGCAGCCTTTCGTCAATACAGGTGGTTGACAGCATTAAAAATTCATCAACCAGGATATCTACTTCCAGCGCTTTCATCAATGCAGAGAGTTTAAGCGCACCGGATGAAAGAAGTTCAGCCAGCATAATAGTTAGCCTTGCCGTACTCCTTTTATACACCTCGTACCGTCTTTGCAGTTCATCCAAATCAAGTGTGGCAACAGTTGATGTAACAAGTACAAGCATCAGTTGCTCTACTGCGTCTATAAACCCGAATATGCTGTCGTAAATAAGTGACAATGCGCTTTCTTCTGATGTCTGGTGAACGGAGTCTGCCTGGCTGCTATACATTCTTTCAGTGCGCTGCAGCGACGCCAGGTAATACCCGCCTACCGTTTCACTATTCTCCGGCAGGCAATATTTACGCATAAAATCACCCAGTTTATACCCGCTGCTCTGTATAGTACCTGTAATACCAGAAAATTTTTGCTGCGCCTCCATTTTATATGCAGAAAACCTGTTCATGCTTATTCCTTCTTTCAGGTCACCGGCTAACACCTTTGCATTGGGTGGGTATGGAAATTTGGTAAGAAAGCAAAACGGCGTATGTACTTTGCAGGCAAATTCACTGAGGATGAGTTTATAATCTGTTTCAAGGTCCTGAATATTGCATGCCGGCAGTTTTGCATCAGAACGCAGCATATCTGCAGAAATAGCCACTACGTCAAATGGCAGGTTATACTCAAGCCTTTGCTTTAAGACATTGTCAAGTGCGTTGCGGTAATTTTGACCGATATGCCCTTCAATCCTGAAGAAATTATAATGCTCAATATCAAACAGCAGTGGCTCTCTTGCTGCCCGGGAATGGTTATACAAATTTATATTATAGCTTAAGTTAAATACGGCGTTGCCATGGCTGGTTTTATAATAGTCCCAGAAATTGTAAATGGCATTATCGCCATTAGCAATATGGTAATAATATGGTATGGCCCTTTGGCTAAGCCACAGGTAACCGTACTGGCTTGGTGTAATTCTTATTTCAGCATTTTTGCGTGCTGCAGCACCATCAAGTATTTCAAAATCGCGCACCATCAACACCATTCGTTTAAATAAAAATTTTGCTTCGTTGGCTTCGTAATTGCCATGGGTAAACAGGGGTGAGTAAATAAAATAATTGCGCCACTGGTCGCGTACAAAAGCCGTAGTATCTTTTGCAGCATCGCCTAATACCAGGTGCAGCGGGAAGAGGTTTTCGCCCGGGCAACACTGCGACACAATGCCTGTACCCTTTACGCAAAACTCGTAGTAGGCAAGTATAAGGTCATCTATAAAATCATAAAAGTACTGTATAAATATGGGGTACTCTTTTAATATCTTTTCACGTAAAGATTTTAGTACATTAAAAAGATTGGCAAAGGGGTTTGTCGTTTCATTCAGCAAGGCGCGGTATTTTTCAAACGTGTATATAAGCGCATTGGCCACTTCTCGCAACGTGTTATCATCTACAATTTTTACAAAACCATTCAACACCCCTGTGGTTGACTTAAGCGCTTTATAAGGTACATTATAACGTTTAAACATTATTTGGTGGCTCAGGCGTGCGCGTTCGGCTTCAACAGCAAGTTCGGTAAAACGCAACCGTTCTTTATCGTGTATTTCTTTTGCAGCAACAGCATCGGGCAGATCTTTTTTGGCTACCAATAGCGGCCTTACCGCAAACTGCATTTTTTCGCCCTTGTTTGTACAGTCAAATGCACTGCAGTTTTTCAAATCGGTTTCACTCGCTTCTAAAAATAATACCACTACATAATCATTCAAAAAGCCATTACCCTGCGATGAAAGTGTTTTTGCCTGTGGCTTCTTGTTGTCTTCCAGGCCATCATATTCTTTATCTGTTAGCAGCAGCCATACTGTTTTGTTTTGGCAAAACGGTTTATAAAAAGGCAGGTTACCGGTATAATCAAACGGCAAATCGGTGGGCTGGTCAGGGGCCGCATAAGGCATTACATACGCATATTTGCCAGCCCCTTTTAATATTAAGTACCCCTGCGATGTTACACCACAGCCGTTTGTTATTTCAATAATGCCGGTATGGTGTACAATGTTAAACCCGCAC
>DASZUX010000173.1:0-6905 GCA_035547455.1 Chitinophagaceae bacterium | reverse complement strand
TGAAAGCAAGTACAGGTATCAGTTTAGCAATAATGATGTTTTTGGAGTATTTTATTTGGGGCGCCTGGTATGTAACAATGGGTACCTACATGGGCGAGAACCTCCATTCTACAGGTTTGCAAATAGGTGCAGCATTTAGTGCCCTGGCAATTGCCACAATGATATCTCCTTTTATAGTAGGAATGGTTGCCGACAGGTATTTTGCCGCTCAAAAAATTATGGGTGTGTTTCATATCCTGGGTGCAGTGTTATTATTTTTTGCAACTAAGGTTACTGATAACACTGCTTTTTACTGGATAATATTACTATACTCATTACTTTACATGCCAACCATTGCATTAAGCAACAGTGTTGCTTTCTTCCAGATGAACGACCCCGGTAAACAATTCCCCTGGATTCGTGTATTTGGTACTTTGGGCTGGATTGTTGCAGGTATACTTATCGGGTCATTAGGTATTGAGAAAACCCAAAATACTTTTATCATGGCGGCAGTTGTTTCTGCTGTACTGGGGTTATTTAGTTTTGCTTTGCCTAATACACCGCCAAAAGCCAAAGCGGGGGATGCCACAACGGCAAAAGCTTTGGGCGCAGACGCGTTTGTTTTATTTAAAGATAAACCGTACATCATATTCTTTATTGCGGCCATCCTGGTATGTATTCCGTTATCATTTTACTACGGTTTTGCCAATCCTTTTTTAAACGAAGTTGGTATGCAAAACGCAGCCCGTAATATGACGTTAGGGCAATTTTCAGAGGGGTTGTTTATTCTTGCCATTCCATTTATGTTTAACCGTATTGGCGTAAAAAATATGCTTATACTTGGAATGGTTGCGTGGATTTTACGTTACCTGTGTTTTGCACATGGCAACACCGATGGCAATTTGTGGATGTTGTATGCTGGTATTATCCTGCACGGGGTATGTTACGATTTCTTTTTTGTTACCGGTTATATGTACACTGAAAAGAAGGCAGGACAAAAAATTAAAAATGCGGCACAGGGGTTGTTTACCTTTGCCACTTACGGCGTTGGTATGTTTATAGGAACATGGTTTTCCGGCGTGGTTGTAGACAAATACGCTATAAGCACAACATCACATAACTGGACAAATATTTGGTATGTACCTGCAGGTATTGCCGCAGTTGTATTGATATATTTCCTCTTATTTTTTAGAGAGAAGAAATCTGTTACAATTGCAGCGTAAAATACTTGCTGAATACAAGTTTTTGCAACAGTTAAGGTTTGCCACGGTAAATATTTAACGTTATTTCTTTTAACACCAAAAAACCTCCCCGCCTGGGGTAACGATTATGAAAATTGCAATGCTTGGCTCGGGTTTTATCGGGCGCTTTTACGCAGACTCATTACAGGGTTACAGGAGTAAAGACAAAATTGTAAGCATCTACTCGCGCCGTGAAGAAAGTGCGAAAAAGTTTGCCGAAGATTACAAATGTGGGCACTGGACAACTAATATGGAAGAAGCTATTGCACACCCTGATGTGGAAGTAGTATGTATAGCCCTGCCAAATAATAAGCACGCTGAAGCAGTGCACCTTTGCTGTAAGCATAAAAAAGGAGTGATAACCACCAAGCCCCTTGCGCGCAATGCCGAAGAAGCAAAGGAGTTGTTGCTTGCGGTTGAAGCCGCAGGTATATTTAATGGCTACCTGGAAGACCTGGTGTATACGCCCAAGTTTTTAAAGGCATACGAAAGTGTAAAGAATGGCGCGCTTGGCCGCATATTGTGGGCTAAAAGCCGCGAAACACACCCTGGTCCGCACAGCGACTGGTTTTGGGATATTGACCAGGCAGGCGGTGGTTGCATATTAGACCTTGGCTGCCATTGCGTGGAGATAACCCGCAGCTATATTGGTAAGGATATTAAGCCTGTTGAAGTAATGTGCTGGGCTGATACGCAGGTAAAACCCATTGAAGCGGAAGACCACGGCATTGCATTGATTAAATATGAGAACGGCAGTATAGCACAGTTTGAAGTAAGCTGGACGTTTCGCGGCGGGCTTGACCTGCGCGATGAAGTGATGGGTACCGAAGGTACTATTTGGGTAAACAGCTTTTTACGTACCGGGTTTGAAATGTTTACTACCGGTAAAGGCGCTGATTATGTGGCTGAGAAGGCTGAAAGCAACAGCGGCTGGCTGTTCCCGGTAGGGGATGAGTTGAACGAACTGGGGTATAACCACATGTTTATGGATATGTTTAACAGTATGGAAAAGGGCATTGCACCTAAGGAAACATTTTACGATGGCTACGTAGTAAATGCGATACTGGATGCTGCATACAGGAGCGCAAAATCAAAACTGTGGGAGCCTGTTAAACTGGATATCTGGCGCGGGCAAACCGGCTTAAGCAAACCGAGCGTGTACACTGATTATGACGAAAACTACTACCTGGTAAAAGAAGAAATGACGCACTACGGCGCCCGTAAGCTGATATTAAAAAACAAGGCCACGGGTAAATTTGAAGAAAAGATTTTAGAATAAGCAAATACTTAAAACCCCGCTTTTGCGGGGTTTGTTTTTATAAGATGGCAACAGTTTATACATGCAGCAATAAGCCGCTTAAACCACAGCAAAACCACTGCTGCTTGTAACTTTTAATTCAACACAGGCAACCGCCGTTTTATTATACTGGTTTTACTATACAGTTTCATCACTGTATAATAATACAAATATGTATCCGGCAGGAGAGAGTGTTTTAAAAGTGGTTGCTTATTTTGACTTGTTTGATTACCCTGTAACTTTAGAAGAAATAAAATTTTTTCTCGACCAGCCATTTGCAGAGGAGCAATTGTTTGAAGAACTGCGTAAGCTTGTCAAAGCAAATATGTTGTATTGGCTTAATGGCTTTTACAGCCTGCGTGCCGATTACCAGCTTGCAGAAAGACGCCTGCAAGGCAACCGCGCTGCTGCAAAGGCGCTAAAAAGGGCTTCAAAAATTGCAGGGTTTTTAACATGGTTTCCTTATATAAGGGGTGTGGCGGTGTCTGGCTCATTATCAAAAAAATTTGCATACAAGGGCAGTGATATTGATTTTTTTATAATTACCGAGCGTAACCGGTTATGGACGGCACGATTGGTATTTCTAAGCTTTTGGTACGTTGCCAGGCTGGTAGGGCTAAAGCGCTGGTTTTGCCTCAATTATTATATTGATACAGGGGCGGCAGAAATACCTGAAAAGAATATTTATACAGCTATAGAAATTGCAACCCTTATTCCAAAACGGGGGAAGAATTGTCTTGCAGATTTTTATCGTCAAAATGAGTGGGTATATAATTACCTGCCAAATTATAAACCTTCTGTTGAAACTATAAAAGATAACAGGCGGGGCATACTGGCTGTATTAATTGAGTGGCTGCTGAATAACAGTGCAGGTAATGCCCTGGAGAAATTTATATGTAATTTTTTCCATAAAAGGTGGAAACGAATGCTGGCTGAAAATAGATATGCTAAAAATGGGTTTCACCTGGGCAGTTATATTGCAGAAGCTCATGTTTGTAAACCTATGCCCCATTACTTTCAGTCAAAACTGTTAAAGAGGCTGGACGAAAAAATGAAAGAGCTTGACAAAAAGCTTATTATCTTACAGAAGGCAGACGTTTAATTTTTTCTGATGGAAATAATAAAATAGTCTCCCCAGCATACCCATGGCCACCGGTTTTTATGCTTCATTTCAAAATCAGTAAGTTTTTTATAAAGCTGTGGATGCCTGGCAGGAAAGCCTTCAAAATATGATGGAGGCACAGCAGCACATAGCCCCTCAACACTTAATATTTCAAAACCCGGCGGCAAATGCTTTTTTATATAGGAAGGCTTGTAATACCAGCATAAAAACTTTATACCTTCCACGTTGGCCCAAACACCTTTACTACTGTTAAACCTGCGAAACGCATTTTTAAAATTGCCTCTTAAAGCCAGTAAGGTTTCCCACAGGCAAAACGGGGGCATTATTACCATGGTGGCTACACCGCCCGGCAAAAGCAGGTTATTAAAGCTTTGCAGCACTGTGTTTAAGTTGCCGGTACAGTTAAGGCCGGCAAAATTGGAGAATATTAGATTGTATGGTCCTTTTGCTGTAAGGGTTTCCAGTTGCGTAAACGAGCATAATTCTGTACTGATGCTGCTGCCTGCTTTAAACATTGTTGCCTTTTGTTGCAATTGTTGCAGCATGCCTGTTGAAACATCGGTGGCATGTACTGTGTGCCCCTGTTGTGCAAAATATATGGCATCCTCTCCGGTGCCTGCATTTAATTCAAGTATATGGCTGCGCGGTTGTAAAAATTGCCCGGCATGGGCTCTTACGCGTTGCCTTTTATATTGAATAATGGGGTTATCTGCATAGAGCGCATCGAATATGTGTGATTGTTTGGTAAACGCCTCCGCAGCGTCTTGCTCATTGGTTATATGGGGTAA
Source organism: Chitinophagaceae bacterium (assembly GCA_035547455.1). GTDB lineage: Bacteria > Bacteroidota > Bacteroidia > Chitinophagales > Chitinophagaceae > JABDFW01. The sequence continues at coordinate 2,477 of DASZUX010000173.1, read as the reverse complement.
ACTGTCAGTCATACTTTCTCCAGCATATCAAGCTTTCGTTTAGCAATATATGCGGCAGGCAGGTGGTATAGCAGCGACACAACTTTTCGAGCATTGCGCAGGCTTGTTAGTGAAGGTTGAGCAAATATTTTTTTTATGGCATTCATTGCTTTATGCAGCCTGAAGGTAGTGTGCACATACCGGTGCAGTTGTTTGTAAAATGCGGGTTTGTATGTGTTGCTGAACATAAGTTGTAGCTCGTCTGAATCAGTCCAGTTGGTTTTTTCCTGCATGCCTGCTTTTACTTTTTCATAAAATTTAGTGCCCGGTAAAGGGTAAGATACTGATATGCCGATGTTGTGTGGCAGCAGCCGGTTTATCATCGCAATGGTTTTTGCAATATCCTCTTTCATTTCGCCCGGGTAGCCAAACTGTATAAAAAAAGATGGCTTTATTCCATATAGTTTTAGCAGTGCTGTCGCTTCTTCAATCTGTTTAATGGTGATACCTTTGTCCATCGCATCCAGTATTTTTTGCGATCCGCTTTCTGCTCCCATCCAAACATCATCGCAACCGGCACGGGCAAGCGCTTTAATATAGTCTTCCTGCAGCAGTAAATCGGCTCTTGCCTGTATCTTGAATTTGAATGACAGGCTTTCTTTTTCTGCCAGGTCTGCAAAGTGTTGCACCCACCCGGGTTTAAGCCCGAATATGTCATCACAAAACCAAATATGGTCAAAACTAAATTGTTGCTTCAGCAACTTTAATTCTGCTATAACGTGTTCTGGCGAGCGGCTGTTGTACCGGTTGCCGTAAATGGGCTTGGCGCACCAGTTGCATTTAAAGGGGCAGCCCCTGGTAGTAGCCACATTCATGCTAAAGTACCCGGTGCTAAACATCCACATATCCCTGTACGGCTTTATATCAATAATATCCCATGCTGGCATGGGCAGCAGGTCAAGGTCTTTCATTACACTTCGGCGGGCCGTTTTTATAATGTTACCGCCAGCTTCAAAAGCTATGCCTTCAATTGCTGAAAAATCGTTTACCCCGCAGGTTATTGCGTTAACCAGTTGCAGCAATGTTTGTTCTGCTTCTCCAATAATAACAAAATCAGCGCCGTTCGCTAAGTATTCTTTATAATGATCTGTAGAATCTGAGCTTGATACAATCACCACGCAACCTCGTTCTTTCGCCAGTTTCATCATGGTAAAAGCCGCTTCGCGCATATTGGTCAAGCACATTTTGGTAAGGTAATTAAACCCATCGTCGTACACTGCAAAAATGCCGGGTTGTATTTTATCAATCGTATCGGTTACGGCATTGGGGCTATGGGCAAACATGCTGTCATATAAAGACACCTTGTACCCTTTACTGCGCATTAGTGCTGCCGCGTACAAGGTGCCAAGTGGCGCGTAAGGCTGGCCCGCTCTCCATTGTTTGGGGTCTAACTTTAAAAAATATGAATGTGTAAAAAGAATATTCTGCATTGTCTTTATGTTAAACCAAAATGTAACGATGCTTTACCTGGCCGGCCGCGAATATGGATGCCGGGGTAATACAGCCCCGGCAGTATTACCCCGTAATATATATTTATATAAACCAATTTTTTTATATACCGGTTGCTGCCATGGACAAAAAAATTTGCACGTGTTTAATAATATATACCGCAGGTATATGAGGGCTAATGGGCGTAATTTTGTGCAGTAAATAATATTAAGTTGTATAATTTAAGCAGTATATCCCACCCTGTTGTTTTGTTTGATGGCGTTTGTAACCTGTGCAGCAGCAGTGTGCAGTTTATTATAAAGCATGACAAAAAAAAGCTTTTCAGGTTTGCCAGTCTGCACTCTCCTTTCGGGCAGGCGGTAATGCAGCAGTTTGGGTTGCCGCTCAACCAGTTAAATTCATTTATATTACTGCAGAACAACCATATATTTACCCGCTCAACGGGGGCGTTAAAAGTTGCCCGCCGGTTAAATGGCATTATTAGCTGGCTGTATGTGTTTATAATTGTGCCGCCTTTTATACGCAATCTTGTGTACAGTTTTATTGCCCGCAACCGTTACACGTGGTTTGGTAAAAAAAATGCCTGCTGGCTGCCAACCCCCGCATTAAGAGAACTGTTTTGGGACGACGGGCCTAAGCAGGGGCAGCTAAGTTTCTAAAGTGGGGCCGTTGTTACCGTTAAGTAAAGGCAGCTTCCATCTCCTCTATTGTTCTATCAGTGTCAAAAAAGCCCGCCAGTCTTCTTATAACCTCTTCCACTATTGCATCCGGGCAGCTTGCGCCACTGGTTATTAAAACCTTAACAGGTTGTTTTGCCGGCAGGTAGGCGGTGGTAACCTTCTCCTCTTTGGTGCGCCAGTTGCAGTGTAAAATATTTTCTTTTGATAATATTTTGTCAGCCGCATTTACAAAGTAACTGGGTAATTTCTGCTCACACAGTTCAACAAGGTGGCTGGTGTTGCTGCTGTTATAACCGCCTACAATAATGG
>DASZUX010000172.1:0-2588 GCA_035547455.1 Chitinophagaceae bacterium | reverse complement strand
ACGTTATTACTTTCAAATAGGGCTTTGGCTTTGTCAGTAGCCATGGCATCCAGCGCAAGCGGCGTTGTAGGTACGTTTGGCAGTCCCCTTCGTTCAGCCTCGTGGTGCCATTCTGTGCTGTAACCGTCGCCCTCAAAGAGTATCTTCTTGCTTTCCACTACGTAACGCTGTATTACGTGCATTATGGCAATTTCTTTTTTATCTCCTTTTTCAATCAGCGCATCAACATCTTTTTTAAAGCCTTTTAGTGTTTCTGCCACAATGGTGTTAAGGGCAATCATGGCGTTGGCGCAGTTGGCAAATGAGCCTACTGCCCTAAACTCAAACTTGTTACCGGTAAATGCAAAAGGAGAGGTGCGGTTCCTGTCAGTATTATCAAGCAGCAGTTCCGGTATGCTGCGGTGCAGGTCAAGTTTTAATATCGCTTCATCCTGTTCATCAAATTTATCGCCCACTCTTGTTTCAATATCATACAAAACCCTTGTAAGATACTCGCCGATAAATACTGATATTATAGCCGGCGGGGCTTCATGGGCACCAAGCCGGTAGTCGTTGCTTGCCGAAGCTACAGAGGCTCTCAGCACATCAGCATAATCATGCACGGCTTTAATAGTGTTTACAAAAAAGGTAAGGAACATCAGGTTGGTTTTTGGGGTTTTGCCTGGTGTAAGCAAATTTACACCGGTGTCCGTAGCCATGCTCCAGTTATTATGTTTACCATTGCCGTTTATACCGGCAAAAGGTTTTTCGTGCAGCAACACGGTAAGCTTATGCCTTTTTGCAACACGCGTCATTATATCCATCAGCAGCGTGTTATGGTCAACTGCCAGGTTTACTTCCTCAAAAATGGGCGCTACTTCAAATTGTGATGGCGCTACTTCGTTATGGCGGGTACGCAACGGTATGCCAAGGCGGTAAGCCTCTCTTTCATAGTCGCGCATAAAAGCGTACACCCTTTCAGGTATTGAGCCAAAATAATGATCTTCTAATTGTTGCCCCTTGGCGGGGGCTGCGCCAAATACAGTGCGGCCGCATTGTATAAGGTCGGGCCGGGCGTTGGCAAGTCCTTCGTCAATTACAAAATATTCCTGTTCCCAGCCAAGGGTAGGGGTTACTTTTGTAACGTTTTTATCAAAGTAATTCGCTACTTCTACCGCTGACTTGTTAAGCGCTTCCATCGCCTTTAGCAAAGGTGCTTTATAGTCGAGTGATTCGCCGGTGTATGATACGAATATGGTAGGAATGCAAAGTGTTTTGCCTTCGCCTATTTCCATGATAAAAGGGGGAGAGGAGGGGTCCCACGCTGTGTAACCCCTGGCTTCAAAGGTAGCGCGGAGACCACCGCTGGGGAAAGAAGACGCATCGGGCTCCTGCTGTATCAGTGCACCGCCGTCAAACTCTTCAATACCGGTGCCATCGCTCTTTATAGTAAAAAATGAATCGTGCTTTTCAGCAGTAGTGCCTGTAAGCGGCTGAAACCAGTGCGTAAAGTGTGTAACGCCTTTGCCCTCGGCCCAGGCACGAATGCCTGTTGCTATTGAGCCGGCCATCCCCCTGTCAATTTTTTTACCACCTCTTATACTGCCAGTTAGACTTTTAAAAGCTTCGTCACTTAAAAACTGGCGGGCAGTTTTAAGCGTAAAAACATTTTCGCCAAAAATGGCTGTTACCTTAACCGGCCCGGGTACTGATATTTTATGGTCTCCTGCAGAAATATCCTTAATAGCGCTGAAACGTAATGACATGATAAAAACTTTTTGCGTAAAACAAATATAGGGTAACTACATTATTAATTTTTGTAATACCGCTTGTTAAGGTAGGGTTTATTAAACAAAAGGCAAACTTTAGCAGGCAGGCGCCAAAAAAAAAATCCCCGGGTACAATGCCACGGGGATTTTTTACAGGAAAACTTAAAATATTTACACGCCGGCTGATTTTACAGTTTTTATAATGCGTGCAGCTACTTTGTAAGGATCGGCCGCTGAGTTGGGGCGACGATCTTCCAGGTAACCGCTCCAGTTATGTGTTACAGTGTACACGGGAATGCGGATAGAAGCGCCGCGATCAGAAACACCGTAAGAGAAATCGTGTATTGAAGCTGTTTCATGCTTGCCGGTTAACCTCAGGTGGTTATCAGCGCCGTACACTTCAATATGTTCTTTAACAACTGGGCGGAAGGCTTCACATATTTTAGTAAAAGTTTCTTTACTGTTGGCCGTTCTCATAACACCATTGCTGAAGTTAGCGTGCATACCGCTGCCGTTCCAGTCAAGGTTGCCAAGCGGTTTGCAATGCCAGTTAATAGCAACACCGTACTTTTCACCAATTCTTTCAAGCAGGTAACGTGCCACCCAAATTTGGTCGCCGGCTTCTTTAGCGCCTTTTGAAAATATCTGGAATTCCCACTGGCCTGTAGCAACCTCTGCATTAATACCTTCAACATTAAGCCCGGCATCAAGACAGGCATCAAGGTGTTCTTCCACTATATTTCTTCCAAAGGCATTATACGCACCTACTGAACAGTAATAAGGGCCTTGCGGGCTGGGAAAACCACCGGCAGGAAAACCATAGGGTTTATTTATTTTGGT
>DASZUX010000171.1:0-3518 GCA_035547455.1 Chitinophagaceae bacterium | reverse complement strand
AACATTTCAAACTTTTTGAAACACTCAAACACTTTAAAAATATTTTGTTACACCGGGCACTGCAACCGGGTACATGCCATCAGCATCGGGCAATACCGGCGGTTGTGCATCAAATGCATAGGTTTGGGGCATAATATTGATGCCTGAATTGATAGCTTTGTCCCATTCAATTACCTGGCCTGAATAAGTAGCCATACGGCCAAGTAAAGCTGTCATTGTGCTTTTGGCACCGCGTTCTGCATCCCAAAACTTGTATTCGCCTTTTGCAACAGCATCAAATAATTCATCGTGCTCTGCCTGGTAAGGCTGGTTTTCCAGCTTCTTTTTATCAAACTGGTAAATTGTGTTGCCTTTAAGGTCGGTAATGCGGGCAGCATCAAAATATACTTTGCCTTTGGTACCGGCAATATATTCATCCACCTTACTCATAGTGCCTTTCTGGTGCCGGCACTGACTGTTTAATATTACGCCGTTGCCATAATGAAATTCTACAAAGTGGTGGTCAAATATTTGCCCGTAGTCTTTGCCTTTGCGTACTTCGCGGCCACCCATGCCCTGTGCCATAACGGGTGGGTTATCATCCATCACCCAGTTAATTACATCAATATTGTGTATGTGCTGCTCGTTAATATGGTCGCCGCACAACCATACAAAATAATACCAGTTGCGCATTTGGTATTCCATTTCAGTCCAGCCGGCCTGGCGCGGGTGTACCCACACACCATCGTTGTTCCACCATGCCTGTGCGCTTACTATATCGCCTGCAATACCATCTTTTACCCGTTTCATTAACTCCCTGTAGCTGGTTTGGTACCTGCGTTGCAGGCCTACCACCACGTTAAGCTTTTTTTGTTTGGCTATTTGCGCTGCAGCCAGTACACGCTGTATGCCGGCAGGGTCGGTAGCTACAGGTTTTTCCATAAATATCTGTTTGCCCTGGTTTACCGCTTCTTCAAAGTGTATGGGGCGAAAGCCCGGAGGTGTAGTGAGTATCACCACATCTGCAAGGGCAATAGCATGCTTGTAAGCATCAAAACCTGTAAACTTATTTTCTTCTTTTACCTGTATCCTGTCTTTTTTATCGCCCAACGCTTCCAGCAGGTTATTGTAGCTGGTATCAAGCCTGTCCCTAAAGGCATCGGCCATAGCTACCAGTTGTACATTTTGTTTAGTGCTTAAGGCTTGGGTGCAGGCGCCGGTGCCACGGCCGCCGCAGCCAATCAATGCTATTTTAATTACATCGCTGCTGCCCGAAAAATAGTTTGTGGCATGCGATAAAAGCGGTGCTGCCAATACGCCGCCCGCCAGTATAGAGGATTTTTTTACAAAGTTTCTCCTGCTTTGGTCGGTAATAAAGTCTTTAGTCATATAGCTGGTCGTTTTTTGGTGTTTATTTTATAGATAAAAAGCGGTCATAAAAATTAGATGCTTCTTCGGGCGTTGGTTGTTTTAAAGGCCTCACAATTCTAAAACCTATAAAAGGTGCATCAGTATTCCACCACTTGCTGCGGGGTATTTGCGGGTCTCGTGCATTCCATTTAGGGTCACTTGGCAGGCGTGCCGCGCATCGCAGGCTTGCGGCATCATCATCAAACTGGCCGCCGCGCAGGGTTATGGGATTCTTTTTTATTGGTTGTTGTAAAGGGTTGTAAGGGTTGGCCTTAAGCAGGTTATAGTAATCTTCTTTATATTGGTCAAGTGTCCATTCAGCAACATTGCCCAGCATATCGTACAACCCCCATGCATTGGGTTTTAATTGTTTAACAGGGTGATATTTATTATCGCTGTTACCTGCGTACCATGCGTACTGCGGCAGGTCTTTTTCATCGTTGCCAAAAAAATATGTTTTGTTGCTGCCGGCACGGCAGGCATACTCCCATTCAGCCTCAGTTGGCAAGCGGTAGAATATGCCGGTTTTTTTATACAGCCATTTACAATACATAATGGCGGCATACTGGCTCATGCTGTTGGCGGGATAGCCGCCCGCCTTGCCCATGCCAAGTGTAAAATCAATGTACGGCGGGCTTGGCCTTGTAATGCCGTCTGGTTTAGGGGCCGGGTCTGAGCTTTCGTCCTGGTACAATATATACTCATCATAGGTTACCTCATGTTCTTCCATCCAGAACGGGTCTACTTTTACTTTGGTTGCGGGGCGTTCATCCTGCTTGCTGCCTTGCTGGCCCGGGGTACTGCCCATGGTAAAGCTGCCCCCTGGTATGGCTACCATTGTAAAGGTAACCGGCGTGCCTGTAATATGCTGGGTATAGGTAACAAAGGCGGTATCGCCTGGTGTTTGTGCTTGCAGGCAGTAGCCGCCTAAGCAGGATAGTAATATACCGGCAATTTTTTTCATGATGGCTTATGAAAATAAAAGTATTACAATAAAACAACAATAAGTGTATAATTGACAACTATTTTAAAATAAAATTTTTAAAGCCTTTTGAGCGATGCTGTATTATGGTTCCATTCTTCCACTGCGTTACCAATAAGGCTCCGCCATTAAAATGTTTTATAAGCGCCATAGCCTTTTTGGCGGGAAGTATGCTGCATGCTGTTGACAGCCAGTCAGAAACAGCACCGCCGGCTGCAATAGCGGTAACATTGGCACTATGTGTAAGACCAACACCGGTTTTGGGGTTGACGATATGCGAGTAACGTTTGCCATCAAAATCCAGGTGCTGGTATATATCTCCTGATGTTGCAACAGAAGTGTTTTTAAGCAGCAGCAACTGCTGCATAATGGCCTGCTTTTTGCCGGGCACATTTATACCTATTACCCAGCCTTGCGTACCCGGTGGTGCATCGCCTGCAGCAATTTTACCGCCTGCATTTACCATAGCAGCATTAAAGCCATGCGTCTTAATTACATCAAGCGCTGCCTGTGCTACATATCCTTTACCAAGGCCGCCAATATCCAGTTGCATGCCCGGTTTTTCCAGCCACACAGCCTGGTGCACGCTGTCAAGGTGCATGTACCTGTAGCCTGTTCGCTGCAAAGCCCCTGCAATAGCGTCTTTTGAAGGAAACATGTTCGTTTTCCTCGCCTTGCGCCAAACTTTTACTACCGGGCCAATGGTAACATCAAAACTGCCATGGCTTAATATAGCGGCCTGCTTACCTATGCTAAGTATATTATATAACTCCGGCGACACTTTTACATAGCGCCCCTGCCCGCTGGTAGCGCTGAGCCTGTTTATTTCGCTGCTGTCAATATAGTCGCTGAGAATATTGTTAAGTGTATCAGCCTTTTTAAAGGCAGCCTCTGCTGCTGCGGCGGCTTGTAACGAGTCATTGCTGCAAATGGTAACAGTAAAGGGAGATCCCATTTTGGCAGACTCAAACACATATTTTTTTTGTGCTGCACACTGCACTGAAAATAAGCCGGATAGAAGAACGTTTAAAATAAAATGGCAACGCATATTTGTTTGTTAAGGCTTTTATAAGCAAGGCGCTAAGATATTATAGCGGCAGAAAATTAGTATTGTAATTTATTTATTCGCATTAATGCAGCTACCTTT
>DASZUX010000170.1:0-19356 GCA_035547455.1 Chitinophagaceae bacterium | reverse complement strand
AATTTCATACCTGCTAATGGCGGCGGGAGTGTTAACCAAAGGGCTGCCGTCAGTACTTATACAAGCGCTTTTATTGCTGTGCTGGCTTGTGTACATTAAGCAATGGAAGAAATTATTTACACTACAGCATATTACCGGCATGCTGTTATCCGTAGCTATTATAACCGGTTACTTTGTATTGTACCACCGTAAAAACGATGCTTTTGTTTATATGCTGCAACTGCTTACAGAAAGCACACAGCGCAGCATTGGCATAAACAAATGGGGCCGTGTAACCTTAAATGTTTTACAGGCGCCATTACAATTACTTTATATAAGCTTTCCCGCCAGTATTATACTGTTTTATGCAATTAATAACAAGGTAAGGCAGCAACTAAAAGGCGACATGCTTTTTGCATTCTCCTGCATGTTTACGCTCATTATCTGTGGTATTTTCTTTTTATCACCCGGCACTGCCAACCGTTATATTTATCCCGCATTTCCATTTATAGCAATAATGGCAGCCATCATATATGCAAAAGCTGCGGCAGTAATGGCTTCTTCAAAATGGCTTGCAGGTTGCAACGCCATAGTAGGTGTTTTTATTGTACTGGGTGCAGCACGTATTGCGTACGATGTGTGGGTGGTACCCTACCAATTAAAAACCTTGCCACAAAACTACCGCAACCTTACCGCTAAAATTTTGCATTGTACCAATAACCAGCCTGTTTACCTTACGGGTGAGCCACGGCCCAGCCCGGTTAACTCTTTCCTGCTTATTGAAGACGAACAAGATTCAACTTATGGAGCTCCATTACTGCCTTACCAGGTACCTTATTATATTACCAAAGCTACAGGTACTATAATGCATTACGACTCTGTACCGAGGAGAGGTGTGTTTTACCTTGCCCCGGTTGAGTTTTTGAAAGACAAAAAGGTGGACGTATATTTTACTTTTTTTGATAACTGGGTGCGGCGGTATGTAGCACTTGTAAAGTTTTAGCTGCGGATTTTAATTGCCAGGGGTAAACTACTGTGTCAGTTCGTCCATTTGTTTTTTGGTTATCGTTTCCAGGAAAGGCGGGTATATTATTTTATGGTATTTGTTATACAAATGTTATACAAAGCATTTGCATAGCCGTTATTTTTGATGGTTTGCACAAGATGCATCAGTAACGCCCCCATGAATGTACCGGAGGGTTGGCGATCAACCATCTTCCGTAAAGCCGGGCCAATAACTCCAGCCTCAATAGAAGCATGGTGCACAATTTTATGCAAAAATTTACTTCGCTTCCCGGGCGGAATAACCTCCAGTATCATAATCAATTAAAACAGGCAGTTGCTTTGTTGTTTTCCTGTCGGCGATGCTAAACCCGCCGCGCATATAATAAGTGTTGCCTTCCCAACCGCCATAGTAAGCAGCAGTAAAACAATCTTAATTTTAAAATGGATGCTTGGCATAAAAAAGCCTTCATTAAAGCGTTAACTTTAATAAAGGCTTTTATTTATCGGCGGTTCTTCTTAATCTATTGCAACAGCTCCTTCTACCAAAACGGTGGCTTTATTATTAAGCACTTCAACAAAACCGCTTTCAACAGCATAACTTGTTGTGTGTGCTTTATCCTGCAGCACTTTAAGGTTACCCTTTTTAAGGGCGCTTACCATAGGTGCGTGCTTATTCAGCACTTCAAACAAGCCATCAATACCCGGCAATTGTACACCATATACCTCGCCGCTGTAAACCTTTTTTTCAGGTGTTAATATCTCTAATAACATAATTTAAAGATTCGTGAACTTTCGTTTGAAAATTTGGGTATTTGAAAATGGAATGCGCCTGGCGGCCTCTTCAAATTTTCAAATTAATTCACTTTCAAATTATCCCTGTGCCTGCGCCAGCATCTTCTTGCCTTTCTCAATTGCGTCTTCCAGCGTGCCCACCAGGTTAAATGCTGCTTCAGGATACTGGTCAACCTCGCCATCCATAATAGCGTTAAAGCCGCGGATGGTATCTTCTATACTTACAAAAACGCCTTTCAGGCCTGTAAAAGCTTCAGCCACGTGGAAGGGCTGTGAAAGAAAACGCTGTACACGGCGCGCGCGCGATACAGTAAGTTTATCCTCATCACTCAGTTCATCCATACCCAGGATTGCGATAATATCCTGCAGTTCCTTATAACGCTGTAATATTAATTTTACCCTGTTGGCAGTATTATAATGCTCCTCACCTACAATGGCCGGTGTTAAGATACGGCTGGTAGAATCCAGCGGGTCAACCGCGGGGTAAATACCAAGGTCGGCAATTTTACGGCTCAGCACAGTAGTGGCATCAAGGTGCGCAAAGGTTGTAGCCGGTGCAGGGTCGGTCAAGTCATCCGCAGGCACATACACCGCCTGTACTGAGGTGATTGAGCCATTTTTGGTTGAGGTGATACGCTCCTGCATCAAACCCATTTCAGTAGCCAGCGTAGGCTGGTAACCCACGGCTGAAGGCATACGGCCAAGCAGTGCCGATACCTCGGAACCGGCCTGTGTGAAACGGAAAATGTTATCAACGAAGAACAGGATGTCTTTACCCTTACCGGCACCATCACCATCGCGGAAATATTCAGCTATGGTTAAACCGCTTAATGCCACGCGTGCGCGTGCACCGGGGGGTTCGTTCATCTGCCCGAATACAAATGTTGCTTTTGAATCCTTAAGGCCTTCCATATCAACGGAGGTCAAGTCCCAGCCACCTTCTTCCATGCTGTGCTTAAACTTATCGCCGTATTTCATAATGCCGGCTTCAATCATTTCACGCAGCAGGTCATTACCTTCACGGGTACGTTCACCCACTCCTGCAAACACACTCAACCCACCGTAACCCTTGGCAATATTGTTAATTAGTTCCTGTATAAGTACTGTTTTACCTACACCAGCACCGCCAAATAAACCAATTTTACCACCTTTCGCATAAGGTTCAATAAGGTCAATTACCTTAATACCGGTAAATAACACTTCGGTAGCCGTGCTCAGGTCTTCAAATTTGGGGGGTAAAGCATGTATAGGGCGGCTGTTTTGCTTGCTAACAGCGGGCAGGCCGTCAATAGCATCGCCGGTTACGTTAAAAAGCCTGCCATTAATTGCATCGCCTGTAGGCATTGCAATTGCTTTGCCAGTATCAACTACTTGCATACCGCGTACAAGGCCTTCTGTACCGTCCATTGCAATGGTGCGTACGCTGTCTTCGCCAAGGTGTTGCTGTACTTCAAGTACCAGCACATCGCCGTTATCGCGTTTTAACTCCAATGCATTGTAAATTTCAGGCAATGTGCTGTCAAACTGTACGTCAACTACGGCGCCAATTACCTGTTTTATCTTACCCGTATTAGCCATATTTAATGAAGGTTTTGAAATTTGCCGCAAAGGTAAGGGAAACGGGGTGTAAAAATATTTTGATACGAACTTTAAGTGAAGATTTTGTTAGTTTCGTTATAGTTAATTAAAAATCAATTAGTTATAACTAAAATAAGCCATTTTTAATCAGTCGTCCGGTTGGTTTTTCTTTTCAAGAGGGCATAGGCTGCCTTTGCCAGGGAAAACAGCCCCAGTTGTTTAGCAGAGGATAGTATGTTATCTTTTACGGTTTGGCCTTTATTCTTCCTGTTAAATATCAACGCTGTTATTGCCCTGAAAACTCCTATCCCCATACCTGTTACCCGCTTGCTTAAAAAAGGGGGCAATATTGCCTCAATTCCTGCTCTCAGCGCTTCCGCCGGAAGTTGCTTAAATCTTTCGGCAAGGTCTTTTTCCCGTTCTTTTACCCGTGCCCTCACCATCAGCTGCATCCTGTGCAGGTCGTCAAACGTTTTTAGCTGTGCTAATTCATTGCTGTTATTCATGGGTAGTGTCTTTGTTTGTTGATGAAGGTGTATTTTCTTCGGCAGTACCGGCGCTATTGCCTGCACCGGCTACCGGCTCATCCTGGTGCTTTTGGTCTGAAAAAAATACCTCAACCACCAGGGCCATTACCCTTTTTTCAATAAAATGCTTTCCAAAACGTAAAAGCAGCAGCAATAAAATAAGATGTATGCCTGTAACAATAATAAAACCAAGATAAAGGTGACCCAGCAATTCTCCCAGCAGGTAAGCACCCACAATACTTAAGAACAGCATTATGAGAAAGGCAAAGAAAACCAGCAAAAGCCCGGTAACCATAGAGGCCATAAGCCGGGATGCTTTTTCTGTAATTTCCAGCTTAAGCAGCAGAATCCTGTCTTTTACATATTCTTCCACTTTCCGCCCCGACGCTGCGAAAAAATTTTCTTCGTTCTCCATATTACTTTTTTAAGCGTTTGCTTCTTTTGCCTTTTGTTCCAAATCGTCAACAATGGCTTTCCCTTTTTTCAGCAGTGCTGCCAGCTCATCACTAAGGTTGTCCCATTGCTTTTTTGCTTTACCGGCAACATCGCCCGCGGCGCCGGTAATGTCATCAATCATCTCTTGCCCCTTTTCGCTGGTAATAAATAACGCTATGGCTGCCCCGGCTGCAGCACCTAATATAACACCGGTTAAAAATTTACTGCTCATAAAAATAGTTTATGGTATTTATTTTGTTTATTGTAACAACGATTGTACCATCTTTGTAATCAATCACTATGGAACCCCAACAGCATATCAAAATTAAGCAATACTTTTTCCTTGCGATTATTTTTGCATTTGCTTATTTTTTGTTAACTGCCTTATGGCAATTCTTTTCTGCTTTTCTTATTGCAATAATATTTTATATCCTCAGCGATCCGCTGGTAGCGTGGCTGGTAAAAAAAAGGCGCTGGCGTAAAAGCTGGGCTGCGGTACTGGTGATTATATTATCATTTTTTATTATCCTGCTGCCTATAACGATACTGTTTACACTTTTGTACGACAGGGTAAGCAGCGTACTTGCACAGCCTGACAGCATTGTAGAGGGATTGAAAAAATTCAACGACTCAATAGAAGCCAAATATCACTACGAACTTATTTCAGATAAAACGATTGATACCATTAAAAGCAACATTGCGGCACTGCTGCCTGTGATATTAGACAAAGGTGTTGGCTTTATAAGCACTATTGCAATGATGTATTTTTTCCTGTATTTTATGCTGCAGCAACGTGGCCGCATGGAGGCTGCCATTGTTTTTTACCTGCCGTTTAAGCGCGATAAAATAAAATTATTTAGTAAAGAGCTGGTTGCCCAAACTTTTAGTAATGCCGTGGGCATACCCATGATAGCTGTTGCACAGGGTTTATTTGCATTTATAAGCTATCTTATAGTTGGGGTAAACCAGCCCGGCTTTTGGGGTGTTATAACCGCGTTTACTTCTATTTTGCCGGTGGTAGGCTCGGCCGTGGTGTGGCTTCCCATGTCAATATACCTTTTTGCTACGGGGCAAAACTGGCAAGGTGTATTTGTACTGGTGTGGAGCGCTGCCGTGGTAGGCAGTGTAGATAACGTTCTACGTTTTATGCTGGCAAAACGCATGGCTGATGTACACCCGATTGTTACTGTGCTTGGCGTAATTATCGGCTTAAGGTATTTTGGCTTTATAGGGCTTATATTTGGCCCGGTGCTTATTTCATACTTCCTGATCCTGCTGAAGATTTATTATTTTGAGTACCAGAAAGGCCAGGCCCCGGCTGATATAGCTGCCGCGCCGCCGCGTAAAAAGCAACAACCTAAAAAAAGACAATTGATGCCGCCTTATATACAGCCGCTGCTCGGTAAAACGCCGGCCAAAAAAAATCAGTCAAGCTAAAACAACTGCTATGAATTCTGATGGATTAAATGACCTGCCCGACTGGGACGATGATTTTTTAAGAAATTTGGGTGATGAGGATGAAACGGAAGAGTGGAAACCAAACCCTACGCGTGATGCCTGCAAAGCGCTGTACACCAAGTGGAACGAAATAATGATTATGCTGAATGGCGCGTTGGGCGAAGAAGAAGACGAGGATGAGCCCGGCCAGCACAGTGCGCTGTTTATACGGGAACGTAAAAGCATGATATTGGGGGATGCTTTTGAGGTAGCTGCTAAAATAAGAAGTTCAGAAACGGGCAATATGTACATCCTGAGAATGGAAAATGCCGCAATCATCCGCAAAAATGCACAGCTAATAAAATCGGCTATGCTCACGTTTAACATGGAGGGTGAAATGGAAGACAATTACTGCGAAGCAATACGTGCTGAAATAGACAACTTCAGGGAGTTATTTAAGCAATGGATCGCCACTTTTCAAAAAGACGAATTTACTGATGAATGGGGTTTATTTGTGTAGCATTTTGCCGCGTCTTAACAAACACGGTTCAACTTTTTGTACCCTGCGGAGGTGCGGTAACTTTCCAGCCTTCAAAGTTTTTTACAGTTGCAAACAGCGGGCTGCCATCTTTCGCTGATGCCGGAACGGTTGTTGATAATATAGCCGCACTATTGGCGTTTAAATTATTTATTACATTCCAGTCAATACCGGTAAGCGGTATTTTAATTCTGCCGTTTACACTGGCGGCCTTCCCGGCATACAGGCCTATATCCACGTACACAAACTGGCTCATAGGTTTACCCTGCACAAAAGGGCCTGTAAAGCGTGGCGCATTTTGTTTTTTTGGGTCACTCTTAAGTTGTATCATAATGCTAAACCTAACATCTTCCCCGTTTGATTGCACCACTTGTATGGTTTCATAATTGCTGCCTGCACCTTTTTGAATGCCGTAAGCAATGCCTGGTATCGGTTTTTGGAGCAGGATGGAAAGTGTAATATCCATAATTTAAAGATAAGCAATCTTATCTTCGGTACTACCCGGCATCCTGACAGGGGTGACGCATTAAAATGGCTGAAGGCTATGCTTTAAGTCTATATTTCCATTTTTTGATATCACAGAGGGATATTTTTGGAAAGAATCAAGTGAAAATGTGCAAAATGGGTTTCTGATCGAGCGCTTCGGGGTTGTTTTGTTCGCCGTTCTACTCACAAATTGATCTTGAAGCTCAAAAAAACACCTAAAATATTTTAATGCGTCACCCCTGGGCATCCTGAATTGCATAGCTTTCCGGGCTTTGGCACTTATCACTGCAATTACTTTTGCAGTGCAATCCAACTATTTGTTAATCTTCCCGCGTTCACAAAGTAGTAACAAATAAGCGGCTACATTCGTCTTACCACTTATGAGAAGAATAGCACCCCTAATCTTATTACTCCTTGGCTTTATCAACCATGCACAATCTGCACGTATAAGTGGCGCTGTCACTAATACACAAGGCATGCCCTTAGCGTATGCATCCATACAGGTAAAGAGTTCGGGCAAGGGTACCAGCGCCAATGCCGAGGGCAAATATTTTATTGACGTGCCTGCAGGTACTTATACACTGTTGGTGCAGTATGTTGGCTATGCTGCCCAGGAAAAAAAAGTTACTGTAACAAACGCGCCGGTAACATTAAACTTTCAGTTACAGGAACAGCAGCTTACACTTTCAGGTGTAACAGTTAAAATGGGCGGCGAAGACCCAGCTTACGAGATAATAAGAAATGCAATAAAAAAAAGGAAGTCATACCTTAATGCGGTTGATTCATTTACCACCGAAGCATATATAAAAACACTAATTAAAACACGCCACTTGCCAAGACGCATTTTTGGGCAAAAGATTGATTCGGCAGACTGGAAAGAGATGCGTGTAGATTCTGCCGGCAAAGGCATTATTTATCTTTCCGAATCGTTTACACGTATTGCTTATAAAAAGCCGGGCAAAGTTAAGCTGGAAGTACTCTCCGGCAGGGAAAGCGGCAGTAACGGGTTTGGATTTAACTTTCCCACTTTCATCAACTTTTATGAAAACAATGTAAATGTGCTTACGGCACAAATAGCACCCAGGGGTTTTGTGTCTCCCATTGCAGAAGACGCACTTAACTATTATAAATATCATTACCTGGGTTCCTTTTTTGAGGACGGCATTGAAGTAAATAAAATACAGGTTACGCCAAGGCGGCCGTTTGAACCGCTGTTCAGCGGCACCATTAATATTACTGAAGGCGACTGGCGCATACACAGCCTTGACCTGGTGCTTACAAAAAAATCGCAACTGGAAATACTTGATACTGTTGAAATAAAACAGATACATGCGCCTGTAACCAATGATATATGGCGTACCAAAAACCAGGTGGTGTATTTTAGCTTTAAGTTATTTGGTATTGATGCAGTAGGTAATTTTTTAAATGTGTATAACAAGTACGATATTAACCCGCAATTTGGTAAAAAATATTTTAGTAATATACTGGTTAAGTACGATACCAGTGTAAATAAAAAAACAAAAGCCTATTGGGACTCCATACGGCCGGTGCCTCTTGAACCGGAAGAGATAAAAGATTATAAAATAAAAGACAGCGCTTACCAGTACCAGCGCGATTCTGTCTGGACAAAAAGCTATATTGATTCCCTAAGAAGAAGGCAGGGCAAAATAAATATGGCTACTGTACTGCAAACGGGCTTCAGCCGCACCAGTTATAATATCCGGCATAAAACAAGTACAACATTTCGCTGGTACCCGCTGCTTCCCGCATTAGAATACAATACGGTAGAAGGGCTGTCGCTTAATGCAGCATTCTCCCTGCGCACAAACTTATACGGCACCAATAAACAACTGCTGTTTATACCCCATTTAAGGTATGGCTTCAGTAACCGGCATTTTAATACCTGGGCTTCGCTGGTTATAAACAGGCGCTTTCAAAATTTCGGGAACGAAGACCCGGTAAAACGTAACGGCTCATTTAGCATAAGCGGTGGTAAACGCATCACCCAGTTTAATAAGAATAACCCCATTACACCGGGGGTTAATGCGCTGTACACCTTGTTTTTTAACCGCAACTACATAAAACTTTACGAAAACTATTTTGCGGCTGCAAACTATAACAACAGCACTGAAAACGGCTTACACTACAAACTGGATGTTTTATACGAAGACCGTATACCGCTGGAAAACAGCACTAACTATTCAGTAATAAAATACAGCACAAAAAAATTTACGCCTAACTATCCCACCGAAATTCTCGACACACAGTTTGCCCGCCACCAGGCATTTATTGCCGGCTTTACGCTGCAGTACAAGCCGGGCCAGAAATTTATACAATACCCGCGTACCAAAGTACCCATCGGTTCAAAATACCCCACGTTTGAACTTAGCTATCAAAAAGGGTTTCACGGCATTGCCGGCAGCGATGTTGATTTTGATAAATGGAAATTCTCAGTATTTGATGATATGAATTTAAAACTGCTGGGCAACCTGCGTTACCGCATTGATATAGGCGGGTTTATTAACAATAAAATGGTACCTGTGCAGGACTACCAGTTTTTTAACGGTAACCAAACCATATTTGCCAGCCAGTACATGAATAGTTTTCAGCTTGCGCCATATTATGCCAACAGCACCACCTCTCACTTTTATGCCGTGGGCCATATTGAGCACCATTTTAACGGGCTGCTCACCAATAAAATACCATTGTTCCGCAGGCTTAACTGGTACCTGGTGGCAGGCAGCAACGCTTTTTATGTAAATGGCAATAACAATTATGTAGAAATATTTGGCGGGGTGGAAAATATACTAAAGGTGTTCAGGGTTGATTTTATAGGCTCTTACCTAAATGGCAAATACGGCCAGTTTGGCGTACGCATCGGCTTTGGCGGTTTGATTGGCGGCAAGGTGAGGATTGGGGATTAAGACGCTTTATCCCTTTTATTCAAATCTATCATTACCTGTCGGTTTCCAGGTTTTTTGTGCAAAAAAATCACTCACAACTTTATTAAACTGTTCTTTTTTATCTATCGGGGTAGCATGTGCACTGTTAGGTATTATCCATATATACGACTTTGGAATGCTCTGCCCTATCAATACAGTATGCTGTACAGGTATAAGGTCATGGTCGCCACCAATTACCAGCGTGGGGCATTGTATGGTGGCTAATTGCGCGGGGGTAATGTGGGGTTGGTATAAGTCAAGGTCATTAATTTTAAGGGCGTTTTTAACCTGGGGTGTTTGTTCTTTTTTGCGCAGTTCTTCACTCGTTTTTACAATACCATAATAGCAGGAAGGAATAAGCCCCAGGGTATCGGGCGTAAGGTTGGCTCCTGTAACCGCAAGCTTTTTTACTTTGTCCGGGTGGCGTATTGCCAGCAGCAGGCCGTTTATGCCGCCGTCGCTCCAGCCAATTACATAACAACTGTCTTTATGCAGGCTGTCAAGCAGTGCATTAAAGTCATCAGCCATCTGCTCAAAGGTCAGTGAATCCGACGGGTCAACTGATTTGCCATGTGCCCTGCTGTCAACGGCAATAACCATGTACTTTTTGGCAAAGCAGGGTATGTTATTGCTAAAAGCGCTCATTGATCCGCCGTTGCCGTGTATAAACAGCAGCGGCTCGCCCTTGCCGTATACCTCGTAATACATGTTAAAGCCCCGTGTATGCAGGTAATGCCCCGCAGCTTTATTATCCCCATACGCTATTTTGCTATTTGATGTTTGAGCCTGTACGCCAGTATAAATAAGCAGCGTAACAATAACGGGCAATAAACGCATAAACTTGTTTTTAGTTATACAAAGATATTTTTACAGGAAAAAGTGCACTAAGGCATTTCAAATATTTTTTCAACCCGTACAACACTTCCCTTTTTATCAATCCCTTCTACAACAACTTTTATTTTTTTAGCAGCAGTATTATTGGTAAAAGTTATAATGGCGCTGTGCGTGGCGGCATTGGTATGTACACCGGGGTTCCAGTAAATGGCCTGCTCAGCAGCAGCACTGTACTCACCATCTTTAAATTCGGGAACCCAACTATACCCGGCCTTTGTAACCGCACTCATGTTTGCGTTCTTATTATCATATCCTTTTTTAAGATATATAGCTATTGCGCCATGGGCAGCCCCTCCTTCAGTACCGTAAAATGTACCCGGCTCATACACTTTTATATAGGCAATATCGGCCACCTTAAGAGATGTTAGCTGCGACATTGTAGCAGACAGTTGTTCCTTGCTGCCGCTGCCGATTAACACATTTGAATTTACCTGCCGCCCGTCAATAAAAAATACCGGCATATTTAAAATTGTGGCGCCTGCGGGGTCAACAGCACGGTTATTGGTAAACAGGCCGGTTGTTAACCGCCAGTACATTTCAGGTACATTCTGCAAATCGCCTGATATGCTTAGCCCCGGCACACGCCCCTGCAGGTATTGAAGCACGTTGGTTACGTGGTCCAGTTCAACCACCGGGTCGTCTGTAAGGTCAAAAGCTCTTACAAAACCTGCAGTGCCTGAAAATATGCCAGCCGCGTACACTGCATCCAGGCTATCAATACGGGTTTTTGCAAGGGCTCTTACTGTAACTGCCTTCAGCATATTACTGTCGTTTGTATGCTGGCTGTATTCTTCAGTTTGCGGTTTTGTAAGGGGATGCTGCAAGGTTTCGGCAAACTTAAAGTTCCTGTAAGGCTGGTACCGGAATGGCAGTGCGAGAACAGAATCTGTTTCCGTTTTATCAAGTGTTACCTTAATCATTTTTTTCGACTTGGCCTGGCTACCCATGTAATAAAACGAAGCAGTATCGTGAAACGATAATCCCCCTTCAATGAAGTCACCCTTATCATCTACGGCAATATTCAGCAGGGTACGAAAAGAATCCCTGTCGGCACGCATCATTAATGGCAGCGACTTTTCTTCAAAGGATTCTTTTTTTCCATATTTTTCAACATACACATTGCCTTTTATAACCAACGATTGCTCGGGATGGTAAACAATATCGGGAAATTGCTTTGCAAGAATATTATGCCAGGTAAAATATTGCCACTTACCAGTAAGCATCAGCAGGTTTAGCCTGTTACGTAAGACATTGGTAGTATCAGTAAAAAACAAAGCGGGGTTTGAAATATAGTGCTGAATACCGCCCAAATAATAATCCGAATAAATGGAGTTTTCCTCGTGCCATTTTTCACCAGCGTAGTTTGTAACAGACACGGAGTATTGGCCATTATCATCCCCCGGCACCTGCAGGGATAATTGATTTTTGCCGGTGGCGTCAAGGCTAACTGCCTCCAGTAAGGGCGTCCGCATCGCAGAAGCATCGTGCAGAAAAATCATGCGCTCGGCAATTGGTTCGCCCTGGTTGTTAAATATTGTAATATGTGCAATATTCTCACCTTCATTCCTCAATTCAATGGGATCTGCAGCTACAAGGATGGTGTCATTATAATCCCCCGCATATTTCGGGTCAAAATTAATATTAAGCATCCTGTTATACCGGGCTGTGTGTGCGCATACAATAATGTTGGCATATAACTCCTTTTGCAATTTACTGCGTGCAATATGAAAATACAGTTTGCTGTTACCGGCGGAGTCGGGCTTATCTAC
This sequence comes from Chitinophagaceae bacterium, assembly GCA_035547455.1. Taxonomy (GTDB): domain Bacteria; phylum Bacteroidota; class Bacteroidia; order Chitinophagales; family Chitinophagaceae; genus JABDFW01. The sequence goes on along the minus strand of DASZUX010000170.1, from coordinate 6,974 downwards.
AACATGCAGCACCACACCACTCTTCTTTATCTCAGGCAGTTGAAATGTTTTGGCTGCAGTATCGGTGGACGAACGGGTAACGGCAATATAATTAAACCCGTCTTCAGGGTGCATGTTAAAACTACCCATCCCATCTGCACCGGTGTGTAGTATAGCCCTGGTATTGCCTTTATCGTCCATTAATGCACCCGATATAATAACGGGGTTACCATTTTCATCCGTAGCCTTATAAGCAACAAGGCTCGTAAGACCATTTACAAGGTTACCGCCTTCAGGATAAAACTGCACCGTATAATTTTTACCTGCCTGTAACGTATAGGCTGAATTATGGCTGAACACGGGTATATCCCTGTTAAAGAAAAATACGGTATCAAAATTCAGCATCCAGGCAGTATATGCACGCACATGGTACATTCCTTCGGAAAAACCTTCCCCCAGTTTAAAATGCCCTTCGGCGGCACCATTTGTAACAGGCAATACAAGACGCTTTACAAGAATATTGCGCAGGTCAATCAATTCAACGTATTCTATCTTGCTTATTGAATTGTAAAGCGTATCGTTAAAAGGCAGCAGGTAGCTTTTAAACCATATATCTTCCCCGGGCGCATAGGCATTTTTGTTAAAATGAAGATGCACCTGTTCCTGCGGGTATGCCTGGTAAAACGCTGTGATGGAGTTTAGAATTTTTGATTGCAGCCCGTCACCGGGGCTTTGTGCAAATAACATGCAGGGGCATATTATTGCTATAATACACAAAGGCATTACAATTTTTCTCATGGTGCTGCCGGCTTTGAACATTAAAAATAGGTAAAAAGTTTGGTGGCGTAAAGCCGCCTGTCCATATCAAAAAGCAACCCGCTTTATTACCAACCGGCAGCCAAAATAAAACCAGCCCAAAAACGGGCTGGCTTTTATAAAATTGCATCTCCGCAAATCCTGTTCCTGTTAAGGCAGCACCAGTTCAATTACAGGTATTTCGTAGGGCGGTTTTTTGGCAGGAAGCATTAGTACTATATTATCGCCATCTTCTTTATAAAGCAGTTCAGAATCGTCATTTAAAAACTGTGCATACTTTATTTTTCCTTTGTAGCCGGGCAATACCAGCGTGCCATTGGGGTATTGCAATAAATGCACATACAACCGTTTTGTACCGGGGTTATAAGTTAGCAGGGTATTTTCAGGTGCAGTAAAGCCCTGCGGGGCATAAGTGCAATTATAAATTGATTTATTGTTGGCGTGCATCCAGTAGGCAAGGCTGTCTAATGCGTGTGTAGCACGGTAGTCAAACTCTCCGCGGGCGGTGGGGCCTACATTAAGTATAAGGTTGCCGCCGTTGGCTACCGAAGTAATAAGCAACTCAAGTAACTGGCGGTGCGTTTTCCAGGTATCTTCATCGCGGTAATAGCCCCATGAACCCGAAAAAGTCTGGCAGGTTTCCCATGTTTTGCCTTTGTATTTTTCAAGTTCTTTCGGGCTAACCTGCTCTGGTGTAACAAAATCGTAACCATCTTCGTAATCATTCAGGTCAAGGCGGTTGTCAACAATAATACCCGGCTGCAGTTGCCGTATCATTTTAAGCAGTTCAACTGAGTTCCAGTCATCGCGGCCTTTGCCATGCCCATGGTAACCGGGATATGAAAAATCGAGCCACAAAATATCAATCTTACCATAATTGGTAAGGAGTTCACGTATCTGGTTTTTAATGTATTCCCGGTATTTGGCCATGTCACGGCCTTTATTAATGCGGGCATAGGTAGCAGAATCAATATTATCAGACGGGCGAAGCGGGTGCAGTTCATCAATAGTATAATCCGGGTGATGCCAGTCAAGCAATGAATAATAAAAACCAATTTTCAGCCCTTGTGCACGAAAAGCATTTACATACTCACGCACCAAATCCCGCCCGGCCGGGGTGTTGGTGGCTTTATAGTCGGTGTACTTACTATCAAACAGGCAAAAGCCTTCGTGGTGCTTGGTAGTAAGTACCGCATACTTCATACCTGCAGCCTTTGCTTCTTTCGCCCAGGCATCGGGGTTAAACAGGTCAGGATTAAACAGGTCGAAATATTTTTGATATGCTTCGTTTGTTATATGCTCATGGTTCCTTACCCATTCATGTCTTGCCGGTAACGAATACAGGCCCCAGTGTATAAACATTCCAAAACGTGCATCCGTCCACCATTGCATGCGTTGTTGCTTTTGCCCGGGTGTTTCGTTGCCGAGTTTTTTTTGTGCGAATGTTGATGTAAACAGAACTACAAAAATAACAAACAGTTTTAGCTTTGATGCCATGAAGATTATTTTAAGGTGTTATGCAATCGCATTGCAATGTTAGGAATAAATGCAAAAGGTTGTAGAAGCATTGCAGGAAAAGTTGCCGTTACGGGGCAAAAAAAGCCTCATTGCTGAAAGTATAAATGCAATGAGGCTTTGGTTGTACGCAGGCGGGCAATCAGGCGGTTACAGGTTCTTTTGGTGCGTTATTTTTTTTCATAAATTTTTCAAGCAAGTCCGGAAGCTTTTCGAATGCAGCATTCAAACCCTTGCTTGAACTTGTGTGAACAAATGAAATTTCACCTGCCCGCGTAACCAGGAAGCCTATAGGCATAACACCAATGCCTGCGCCTGCTCCGCTGCCCCCGCCTTCACCTTTGCTTTTGTTAGGCATTTCGCCGCTGCCTTCCCCACCGCCGTAACCAAGGCCAACGCCAAATTTTATTACCGGCACACATGTAAATTCTCCCAATTGAAATTGTTGCCCGATAACCGTTTCAGTTGTTGCTTCCGTTTTCAGAAAGTCTGTAAGTTGTTTTACTGTTTCCCCGAGATTTGTTGACATAAAATTTATTTACAGGTTATAAAATAATGTTACTTAATCAAAGCAAGAAGTGCCTGCAACGGAATACACTTTAACCGCAAAAAAAGATAGTTTTCACCTTTAAAGTTGATACAGACGTGATGTTGCAACGCCGGTAAGAAATTAAGCGGGTATAACCAACCGTTTACAACCCAGTCACCTGTGTCAAGGGCCAATTGCCATCGCGTTACCCGTACTGTTTTAATAACACGCCACATTTTTTTTATTTTCAGGCTACGCTTGCTGGTTGCCTTCTTTTTCCCGGTCGCTATATTTTTCTTACTTGCTGGCTGTGCTTTTCTTGCTAATGTAACGGTGTTTTTAAAAAATAGTATGCTGTAGCACAACCGCCATTCGTTGTTTAAATAAGTAATTGTAACTTTAAGTATAGCCCACTTTGCATATAAAGCCGGTATGCGGGTATCAACCACACATTCAACAGGTAATAATAACAGCCCTGCTGCTACCAATAATATAAAGGCTGGTATTATTAACCATATCATTGCCAAAGATGTGTATTATATCATTCGTGTTGAATGACCGGCATCAGCAACTTTGCTGATTTAATGCATAGCAATACAAAAGAAAGAGGTTATAAAGCATGGCAATAATTTTATAGCAGCCGTAGTCACTACGTTTGGCTATAACGTAATATATACCCGGGTTTAAAATGTTCTGTTCCCTCAAACCGGCCATTTTTTAATTTTAGTGAATATCTTTATCACTTTATACCCTAAAATAATGCTTGTAAAAACTTTTGGCAGCGCAGTGTATGGAGTAGAAGCCATTACTATAACCATTGAAGTAAACGTGAGTAACGGCCAGGGCTATTTTATTGTGGGCTTGCCGGACAGCAGCGTAAAAGAAAGCCTGCAGCGTATTGAAAGTGCCATAAAAACCAATAACCTGCACATGCCGCGCACAAAAATAGTAGTTAACCTTGCCCCGGCAGACATTAAGAAAAGTGGCAGCGCGTTTGACCTGCCCATTGCCATAGGAGTTTTGGGTGCAAGCGAACAAATTGAAAACCCTGAGCGCCTTGCTGGTTATGTAATGATGGGTGAACTAAGCCTTGATGGCAGCATACAGCCAATAAAAGGAGCATTGCCTATTGCAATACAAGCCCGCAAAGAAGGCTTTAAAGGCCTTATAGTGCCAAAGCAAAATGTGCGCGAGGCCGGTATGGTAAATAACCTGCAGGTATATGGTGTTACCCATATACAGGAAGTAATAGATTTTTTTGCCGACGAAAACAGCTTAACCCCTGTTGAAATAAATACAAGGGACGAATTTTTTAACTCTCAATACGAATTTGAAGTAGATTTTAATGACGTTAAAGGGCAGGAGAACATTAAACGTGCACTGGAGATTGCCGCTGCAGGGGGGCACAATGCTATACTAATTGGCCCGCCGGGCGCAGGTAAAACCATGCTGGCCTGGAAAATGCATGTAAATTGACCCCCCTTCCGCAGCGGCACATAGTCCCCGTCGGCCATTTCAAATTGACCCCCTTATACCGGCTCAAACTGACCCCCCTGTAAAGCGGGATAAAGAACAATTGTTTTTGTAGGATAATAATCGGTTGTTTTAGCCAAAACAACGAGGTAATTAGGATGTCCAACAAACCAATTGACATGTTCAAGATCAGGCAATTATTGCGCCTTTATGCAGACGGCAGGGGCAGTAAATTTATCAGCAGGGCCACAGGTATTGCCCGTAATACCGTTAAGAAGTATTTGTTGCTGTTCATTGAGCTGCGGATCACCATTGACCGTATAGAGGCGATGAGCGACAAGCAACTCGCCACATTATTTTTGGCAGAAAAACCAAAGGTGATAAGCAGCCGGGCTGCTGACCTGGAAGCATTGTTGCCAGAACTGGCAGAGCGGCTGAAGAAGCGCGGCATCACCAAACAGATACTTTATGCTGACTACATCAGCCGGTGCCCCGGAGGATATAAGAGTTCTGCCTTCCTGGTACGTTTGAACACTTATATGGGCATGAGCAAGCCTTCTATGCGGGTGCCCCATAAGGTTGGTGATAAACTCTTTATTGATTTTACAGGCAGGAAGCTGCAGGTGGTAGATGAAGATACCGGCGAAGTACAGGAGGTAGAAGTTTTTGTGGCTATACTCGGCTGCAGCCAGCTTACTTATGTAACTGCGGTAGCTTCCCAAAAGAAAGAAGATTTTATACTTGCCTGCGAAGGTGCATTACATTTTTATGGTGGCGTGCCCGAAGTTATTGTACCCGATAACCTAAGGTCAGCGGTAAAGAAAGCCAGCCGCTATGAAGCACAGCTTAACGACAGCTTTGCCGCATTTGCAGCCCATTACAACACGTATGTTTTTCCTGCAAGGGCTTACAGGCCAAAAGACAAAGCGCTGGTGGAAGGGGCTGTGAAGATCATCTACACCACCATCTTCAGCAGGATAGATGAAAAGGTATACACCAGCCTGTCCATGCTGAACGCGGATATACTTTTATACCTCGAAGACCATAACAACGCCCTGCTTACCGGGTGTGATTACAGCAGGCGGCAACAGTTCGATACTTTGGAAAAAAATGTATTGAAGCCCCTGAACAAATACCGGTACGATCCTATGACCACGAAAATGGCCAGGGTTGGCAAAACCGGCTTTGTACCGGTAGACCACCGCTACTACAGCATACCTTATAAGTTTATTGGCAAAGAGATAAAGGTGATGTACAACCGTACAAAAGTGGAAGCCTTTAATGACCATGAACTGATCGCAGTGCATACCCGCCATTTTGGTAAAGAAAAGTATATACAAAACAATGACCACCTTGCTTCCTGGCATAAGTACCCGGCAGAATGGAACCCCGAAAAATTTATTGCCGATGCCGCCCTTATTGGCCCGGCAGTAATGGAATACATTAAAAAAGTATTGTCCCGCAACGAGTACCCGGAGAAAAACTACAGGGCCTGCCAGGGGATCATTAATTATAAAAAACGGGTTGGGGAAACGAGGCTTATCAATGCCTGTAAAAGGGCCGACAGCTTTAACGTGTACAACTTTGGTATTATAGAGCGCATACTAAGGTCAAGGGCAGATTTTATTCCCCTTGATGAAGGGCCGTCCCCTTCAGGCGGCGGCATGCCCCTGCATGATAATATCCGTGGCGGGGATTACTATCAATGATCAATATTTAATCACACATAAAAATCAACAACAATGAACAAGGAAAGTTTGGAAAAAATGGGCCGCATGCGGCTCTTAGGCATGCACCATGCATTTAAAGCCTGTATTGAATCTGAAAAAACAGAAACGTTTACCAATGACGAGATGGTGCACCACCTGGTACAAAGCGAGTGGGATGACAGGCAGTACCGATCCCTGCAACGGGGCCTTAAGAACGCCAACTTCCGCTACAGCGCCAGTATAGAACAATTAGATTACACGGAAGACCGGGGACTGGATAAAAACCAGGTACAGCGCTTATCCACCTGTGACTTTATAAAGAAAGGCGAAGACCTTTTTATTACCGGAAGCACCGGCACGGGGAAAAGCTTTTTGGCATCAGCCCTCGGCCAGCAGGCCTGCTTAATGAGTTATAAGGTGTTGTACACCAACACTGCAAAACTTATGTCCCATCTGAAAATGGCCAAGGCGGATGGTGCACACCTGAAAGAGTTATCAAAAATAGAAAAGCAGGACGCTTTGATATTAGACGACTTTGGCGTGCAGCCCTTCGATGCCCAAAGCAGGGCGTTGCTTTTAGATATCATTGAGGACCGCCATGGTAAACGTTCCACTATTATAACAGCCCAGGTACCCGTAAAAAAATGGCATGAAGTGATCGGTGAAAAAACCATTGCCGACGCCATCATGGACAGGATTGTTCATCAATCCATACGCATAGAACTTTACGGGGAATCTTTGAGAAAAAAGCAAAAAGCAAATACAGTTATTATGGAATCAATTTTATAAATCAACGGACAAAAAACTAATCTCTATTTTTGTTTTACAAAACAACAGTTCTTTATCTACTTCTTTAGTCCTCTCAGCAGGCTTTTTTTAGGCCCCTTTTGAAATCGTTCTTAAGTAGGTCAATTTGAAATGGGGAGAGGGGGTCAATTTTACCGGGATTTACA
>DASZUX010000169.1:0-5462 GCA_035547455.1 Chitinophagaceae bacterium | reverse complement strand
CTTGCGGCTTACCAGTTTATCACCTTCGTAATAATCGTAAAACCATTCCCCGTTTCTTTTAAATACCATACCGCTGCCTGTTTCAGCCTGGGCTATAAAATAATCCTGCACACTGGTTTTAAATAATGTAAGCACTTTTTTGGGGGTGGTATCTACCAATTGGTAACCGGTGGCTGTAGGTTGTGCGTATAAAATGCTGCCGGTAATAACAACCCCCGCAGGCTGTAAAACAGCCGGCGATGACGCCGGGGGCGCAGCAGGTACAGCAGCTACCTGCTTCTGTGCCTGCAGGGTACTGTCGTATTTGTAGGCCGTGGCATTAAGGGAGATAAAAGCGTCCTGCAAAGCGGCGTTGTAAGAGGGATAATATGCTTTTTCCTTGCTTTTGCCTTCTTTGCCCCGAAAGATGACTCTGCCCTGGCAATCTTTAAGCAACAACATAAGCTTGGTAGTAAACATGTTGCTGTTATCCTCCACATCTGCGGTAAGCGCATCGCATCTGTTATTTGCCAGTGCAGGCGGCAGCGAGTCTATATCAAAAAAAACTACAAAACCCTTTTGCGCCAGCAACTGTTTGGTGGTGGTGTTAAGGCCATACTGGTTGTCTGTCTTGCTAAAACTGAATTTAAAAGGCACAATTACGTACCTGTAATTATTAAGTGTGTTTTGCTGGGAGTGCCCAGCTACAGCAAATAACAGCAGTATGATTAATGCGCGTGCCTTCATAATATAACGAATATAGCTATAAAAAGGCAAAGGGGGCGTCATTAAGTCAACAAGTTATTGGTCATTAAGAGGAAAGCAGAAGCCTATTGGAAAAGGTAAACGCCCTTACCCGGAAGAGTCTCCTTATACAGCCTTGCTCCCGGTCAAACTGCGGCATAGTTAGTGTAAAAGCTAAATATTGTTCCAAAGCCGGTTACAAATTAAGAATATTCACCGGCAGTTGTATCTTTAATGGACTGTTGGAGTAAATGAAAACGCCATAAATGACGCTGAGTAAATTTTTAACAGTTGCCTGTCTTGTGTTCGTAACGGCATAATTGGCCATTCGCAGCATCATGTCAGGCTGCAGTCTTACCAAACTATCCTGCCCTGCAAAGATTCGTTAAACAGCACGCATAACAATTTAATAAACGCCGGGGAATGTAAACGATGCCTTAACTGGAAAGTTCCTGAGAAAAGGAAGGTTATTAAAATAATAAATCTATGTCACCTGTTACTTCTTCTGAAATTCACGCATTCTATAATGTGTATAAATGCGAAATTGATGGCGAGATGATCTTTGATAGCAGGAAGTGTAAATATTTTTTAAATGCCGGAGGCTATATTGCTGTTTATCCTGAAGACTCAAGTGAGCATTTTTATTTGGCACTTGTTAAGTCGTGTAAGTATAATGTTTACTTTTTATCCACTCGCGGTAGTGTAAACGATTATTAATGACTTGGGCTCAATTGCAAGTGCAAGCTTCCCAATTTTTGTAGCCATCCCGTGTCATTTCCCTTCCCCGCAGTCCTCTTATAGCATTACTTCTAACCCAGGACTTACCCCTTTCCTAATATCCGGTGTTGGTATGCCGGCGACCCTCAGATTTCCATAGCATTGTGCCCGAGTTTGCCCAATAAAAGTACAATTACCTGTAGCATTATTTACCGGCCTTTTTCAAAAAAAACTCCCCCATAAACTGAGACACCCCCACCCTTTTTCTATTTATACAAAGAGATAAGCTCTTTGAAAAAAAGGGGTGGGATTTGTAAAGTTTTCCAGGATGAACCCGGAGGGAATTTATGAAAAAATTTAAGCGAATTTATAATAGTAAACTAATAATCAATTAGTTACTTAATTTTATATTCCTCCTTTATCCCTCTTTATCCTCCTTTTCCTCCGTGGTATTATTAAAGGACTGCAGGGACTTTAGGGGACACTACGTATGGGTACCGTTTATTGGGATTGTAGCAGTAAACCGGGATGAATTGTTTTAAAATTTTGCATTTTTTTTATTTATTATTTTAACAATCAACAAGTTATGAAAATTAGCATTCCTCCCCGACCGGCATCGGGCAGGCTCCTGTTCCTCCTTTTTCCCGGCGTAGATCGCCACGGGTACTGCCACGCACATAGCCGGGCGCACCTTCGCGATGACGCGCAGCGGTTGCAAAAGCAGGCGTGATGGAAGATTGGCTTTAGTTTAGCCTATTGTATGCGCACCGTTCTGCGCTCAATTCGTTTTTCGTACCCCGCGCCCTGGAAAATGCGGTGTACATAAATGCCGGCTACGTGTACTTTGTCGGGGTCAAGTTCGCCGGGCTGTACCAGTTCCTCCACTTCGGCAATGGTTATATCGCCGGCCTTTGCCATTGGGGCAGAAAAATTGCGGGTAGTCTTACGGAAAATAAGGTTGCCCATGGTATCGCCCTTCCAGGCTTTTACCAGTGCAAAGTTGGCGTGCAGGGCAAGCTCCATCAGGTGCGGTTTACCGTTAAATTCACGCACTTCCTTACCGGCGGCCACCTCTGTGCCGTAACCGGCGGGGGTGTAAAATGCGGGTATGCCCATGCCGGCCATTTGTATGCGGGTGGCCAGCGTGCCCTGGGGTATAAGGTCAACCTCCAGCTCGCCGCTCAGCAACTGGCGCTCAAACTCCATGTTTTCGCCCACGTAGCTGCTCATCATTTTTTTTACCTGGCGGGTGGCAAGCAGTTTGCCCAGGCCAAAGCCGTCAACACCGGCATTGTTGGCAATACAGGTTAGCCCCTTTACTGCCTTGCGTTCAAGCGCTGCTATGCAGTTTTCGGGTATGCCGCACAGGCCAAAACCACCCAGCATTAGCGTGCTGCCGTCGGTAATGTCAAAAATTGCTTCATCGGCGCTGGCAAAAACTTTTTTCATATTGGCAATTTTAGTAAAGGTATGACGAATGATTTGGATGAACCGGGAAGGCGTAAGGATTGATAGGGAAATGATTTGCTGTTAACATACAGGTTATATTAATATTTTTATTTTAGCTAATAAAATATCCAGTATATGTCAATCTCCCGCAGAAACTTTATAGGGCTTACGCTTAAAAGCATTATGGTTATTGGTGCAGGCAATGCTGTAAAAACTTTTGCCGCATCAACATTCAGGCTGCCTGCCGTTGAAGATGTGCTGCTGCGCTTTGCATTGGTGTCTGACGGGCACTATGGCCAGCCGAATACCAATTTTGATGCTCACCACGACAATATGATTGGCTGGCTGAACAAAGAGCATACCGGCCGCGGGGTGGAGTTTACAATACTTAACGGCGATACTTTTCACAACGAGCCGGACAGGCTGCTGCCCGCCACCCAAAAATGGAAAGGGCTTGCTATGCCGCTGTATGTGAGCCACGGCAACCATGACCAGGTAAACGGAGATACCTGGAAACAGGCATGGGGTTACCCCTTGAATTACAGTTTTGAAAAAGGTGATGACACAGCCTTTATTGTGCTTGACACCGCTACAACCGCCGGCGATTATGTGTGCCCTAACCCTGCATGGACTAAAGCGCAATTAGATAAATACAAAGGCAAAAAGCACCTGTTTGTTATAATGCATATTACGCCGGTTAAGTGGACAGGCGCAGGTATTGACTGCCCGGATATTGTTAAAATGTTTAGTGAGCAAGCTAACCTTAAGGCTATTTTTCACGGGCATGACCATGACCAGGATAATGTAAAGGAAACGGGCGGCAAGCATTATTTTTTTGATGGCCATGTTGCCGGGGACTGGGGCACGGAATACCGTGGCTACCGCATTGTAGAGGTGTTAAAAAATGGCGATGTGCTTACTTACCAAATGAATGGTACAGCAGGCGGTAAGGTGAATGAGTTGGTGGTTGGCTTTTAGTACATGGGAGGAGGCATGGTTCATAGTTTATGGTTCACGGGAGAAATTAGTCCATAGACCATGGTCCATAGGAGGGAGGGGGTTGATGGAAGAATGATATGGTTTTACATCTATCGCTTTAAGTAAAAACGAAGTCTGTTAAAACTGCATCGCCCCGCCATGAACTATGAAGCATGAAACATGAACTATGGACCCATTACTGCTAACCAAGCTCCGGGTACAGCGGAAACTGTTTCATAAACTCGTTTACCTGGCCTTTAACGGATGCTATAACACCGGCATTATCGGGGTTTACCAGCACTTTGTCAACTGAGTCAACTACAAACTGCATGTGCTCTTCCATAAGGCCCCTGGTGGTTATGGCTGGTACGCCAAAACGTACGCCGCTGGTAACAAAGGCGCTTTTATCATCAAAAGGAACCATGTTTTTGTTGGCAGTAATATCAGCCTGTACAAGCACCTGTTCGGCCTTTTTACCGCTTATGTTTTTATTGCGCAGGTCAATAAGCATAAGATGGTTATCGGTACCGCCGCTAACAATCTGGTAGCCTTTTTCGGTAAACGCGGCAGCCATGGCCTGCGCATTTTTTATAACCTGTTTGGCGTATACGGTGTAGTCATCGCTTAGTATTTCGCCAAACGCAATGGCTTTTGAGGCTATGATGTGTTCCAGCGGGCCACCCTGTATGCCGGGGAACACAGCAAGGTCAAGCAGTTTGCTTATTGGCTGCGTATTGCCCTTGTTATCTTTTATGCCAAAGGGGTTTTCAAAATCTTTGCGCACCATCACAATACCGCCGCGGGGGCCGCGTAATGTTTTGTGGGTAGTGCTGGTTACAATATGACAATGGTCAAAAGGGTCGTTCAGCAGTCCCTTGGCTATAAGGCCGGCGGGGTGCGCAATATCGGCCATTACCAGGGCGCCAATTTCGTCGGCCACGCTGCGTATGCGGGCATAATCCCAGTCGCGGCTGTAAGCGCTGGCACCGCAGATGATGAGTTTGGGCTTTAATTCGCGGGCTTTGCTTTCCAGCATGTCGTAATCAACGCGGCCGGTTTCCCTGCCTACGCCGTAAAACTGTGCATTGTACAGTTTGCCGCTGTAGTTAACAGGGCTGCCATGGGTAAGGTGTCCGCCCATGCTAAGGTCAAGGCCCAGTATGGTATCGCCGGGCTGCAGTACGGCAAGCGCAACTGCAGCATTGGCCTGTGCACCGCTATGGGGTTGCACGTTGGCGTATTCAAGGTTAAAAATCTGTTTTAAGCGGTCAATGGCAAGTTGTTCGGTTTGGTCAACAATTTCGCATCCGCCGTAATAACGCCTGCCGGGGTAGCCTTCGGCGTATTTGTTGGTCATTACGTTGCCCATTGCCTGTATTACCTGCAGGCTGGCAAAGTTTTCGCTGGCAATCAGTTCTATGCCGTGGCGCTGGCGTTCAAGCTCTTTGTTAATCAAATCGAAGACTAATGTATCCCTTACCATTATTAGAATTTTGCCGCAAAGATAAGCGAAACAGGCTCGTTGCAGGAAGGCAGGTTAACACCGTGGATAAAATGTTTAACAAGCAACCCCATATTGCGCTATGGCGCTTTTT
>DASZUX010000168.1:0-7561 GCA_035547455.1 Chitinophagaceae bacterium | reverse complement strand
AGTTTGGCGCCGACCTCAACGCATATACCAGCTTTGATGAGACCGTGTATATGCTGCAACTGCCTACCGACAGCGCGCAGGTGTTCAGCAAAGGTTTCCAGATACTGGAAGACTGGGCGCATAATGTAAGTTTTGATAACTCAGAGATTGATAAAGAACGCGGCGTGGTAATAGAAGAATGGAGGCTTGGCCTGGGCGCCGGGGAGCGGCTCCGTAACAAATACTTTCCGGTTATTTTAAAAGGCTCAAGGTATGCTACCCGTAACCCCATAGGTACCAAGGAAAACCTTGATACCTTTCATTATGAAACCATTAAGAAGTTTTACAAAGACTGGTACCGCCCCGACCTGGAAGCAGTAATTGTGGTGGGCGATGTAGATGTTGCACAGGTGGAAAAAATGATTAAAGACCACTTTAGCAGCATACCTAAGCGCACGCAGGAGAGGCCGCGTACAAAGTACGGTGTACCTTCCCATACTGACACGAGGGTGTCAATATTAACAGACCCGGAACAGCAATACAATATTTTGCAGGTATATTACCTGCAGCCTGAAATACCCGAAGCCACTACCGAATTACAATACCGTGCAGGTATTGTGCGTGAGTTGTTTAACAGCATGATGAATGACCGCCTGCAGGAAATTGCTCAAAAACCAGATGCACCGTTTTTGCAGGGTTTCAGCAGCTATGGTAAATTTATAGGCGATAAAGATGCACTGTCGTTATTTGCAGTGGCAAAGAATGGAGCAAGTGTGGCAAAATCAACAGAGGTGTTGCTTACTGAAAATGAAAGAGTGCGTAAGTTCGGGTTTACCCAAACGGAACTGGAGAGGGCAAAAAAGAATTTGCTCAGCAACATGGAAAGTGCGTATAACGAGCGTGATAAAACCCGTTCATCAGAACTGGTAGGTGAGTTAATACGCAATTACCTTGATAATGAACCCATACCCGGCATTGCGTTCGAATATGGTCTTTACCAGAAATATATAGATGGTATAAAGCTGGATGAAGTAAACGGCCTTATTAAAAAGTGGATAAAACCTACTGACCGTGATGTAATTGTATTAGGGCCGGAAGCAGATAAAGACAAGCTTATTTCGGAAAAAGATATGCTTGCCTTGCTGAATAAACCCATCACCAATGTTACAGCATACCAGGATAAAGTATCTAATTCGCCATTATTGCTGCAGCAACCTGTTGCAGGCACCATAAAAAGCGAGAAGAAATATGATGCTATAGGTACAACGGTACTTACATTGTCAAACGGTGCAAAGGTTATTTTAAAGCCTACCAATTTTAAAAACGATGAAATAACTTTTTCTGCCATTAGCCCTGGTGGTGCTTCAGTATCACCCGAAGCTGATAACCTGTCTGCCACATTTGCAGCCCCGGTTGTTAATGCGGGCGGCCTTGGCGATAATGATATTCAGAGCCTTCAAAAATTATTGGCAGGCAAACAGGTAAATGTAAATCCCGGCATTACCCGCTACAGCCAGGGCTTTACCGGCAGCAGCACACCAAAAGACTTTGAAACTGCAATGCAGTTGTTGTATGGCTATTTTACGGAGCCAAGAAAGGATAGTGTAATGTTCCAGGTATTGCAGCAGCAGCTAACAACATCACTCGCCAATAAGGGCAAAGATCCCAATAATGTGTTTAGCGATTCTGTGCAATACATTATGAGCAGCTATAACCCGCGCAATAAGCCGCTTACGCTTGACAGGCTGGATGAATTGAGCCTTGACAAGGCTTATGATATTTATAAGCAAAGGTTTTCTGATGCAGGCAGCTTTATTTTTACATTCGTAGGCAATTTTTCAGTTGACAGTATTAAGCCACTGATTGAAAAATATATTGCTTCGCTGCCGGCAACGGGCAAAAACCAATCATGGAAGGATGTGGGTATCCGCTATCCAAAAGGCGTTATTAACAAGGTGGTGAAAAAGGGCCAGGAAAATAAAAGCACTGTACGCCTGTACTTTACCGGGATGACCAATTACAGCGATCTTGAAGCAACACAATTAGACCAAACCTGTAAAGCGCTGGAAATTAAGCTGAGGGAAGTATTGCGCGAAGACCAGGGCGGTGTGTATGGCGTAGGTGTGCATGGCGTTATAAACCGCGAGCCTGTTAACAGCTACAGCATAGTAATATTATTTACCTGTTCAACTGAAAATATGGACAAACTGGTAGGTCTTACCATGAATGAAATACGCAACCTTAAGCAAAATGGTGCTGCACAGGTAGATGTTGAAAAAGTGGTAGCAGAAGATGTGCGCGGCCTTGAAACCAGTGTTAAGGAGAACAGCTACTGGAAATATAACCTTGAGCAGAAGATATATCATAACGAAGACCCAACTACTATTTTGCAGGACAGCGATATGGTTAAAAAGCTTACCGTTGAACGTACAAAAGAAATAGGCAATAAATATTTTGACGAAAACAATATGGCTAAACTCATTTTAGCGCCAGAAAATAAATAATGAGTTCTATAAAACAGGAAAGGCCGCATTTAGCGGCCTTTCCTGTTTTATACCGGTGGTATAGTAGCCTAATTTATACCAGCTCTTTAAGCTTGGCTACCACTGTATCAATCTCTTCTTTTTTATTGTGCTTGCTAAAGGAAAAGCGCACGGTTACAATATCCGGGTTGTCATTAATGGCCTTAATTACATGGCTGCCCTGGTTGGCGCCGCTGGTACAGGCGCTGCCGCCCGATGCGCAAATATGGTTCATATCAAGACTGAACAACAGCATTTCGCTTTTGTCAGTCTTGGGAAAATTAACGCTTAAAACTGTGTACAGGCTTTTGCCCAGGGGGTCGCCGTTAAAACTAACACCGGGTAATTGTTCTTCTAACTGCTGCATCATATATGCCTGCAATTCCCGTATATAAGTGCTGTCTTTTTGGTAGCAGGCATTGGCAATATCAAGCGCTTTGGCAAAACCAACAATACCATAAATGTTTTCGGTGCCGGCGCGCATGTTTCTCTCCTGAGACCCGCCGTGTATAAACGGGTTTATCTTAATGTTTTCATTAATATATAAAATACCTACGCCTTTAGGCCCGTGAAATTTATGGCCGGCGGCAGTAATAAAATCAACCGGTGTATGCCGAAGATCAAACGGAAAGTGCCCTACAGTTTGCACAGTATCGCTGTGAAAAACAGCCCCGTATTTCCTGCAAAGTTCGCCTGCCGCATTAATGTCCGTCATGTTGCCTGTTTCATTGTTGGCATGCATTAATGTTACCAGGCATTTTTCAGCACTGCCGGCCAGCAGGCTTTCCAGGTGCTGCATATCAATATGCCCGTTTGACAGCATATTTACATAGCTAAGCTTTATGCCCATCTGCTTGTGCATATACTCCACCGTATGCAGTGTTGCATGATGTTCAACCGGGGAGGTAATAATATTTTTACAGCCCAAATCTCTTATAGCTGCATTTATAGCGGTATTGGTACTTTCAGTACCGCCGCTGGTAAAGAATATTTCTGCAGGGTGTGCATTTAAAATTCTTGCAACAGTTTTACGGGCGTTCTCCACTGCCAGCCTGCTTTCCCTTCCATAGCTGTAAATAGATGAGGGGTTGCCAAAGTTGGTTGTAAAATAAGGCATCATGGCCTCAAGCACCTGCGGGTCAAGCGGCGTTGTAGCGGCATTGTCAAAATAAATCCTGCTCATGTAACACTCCCACGGTTTTATTTTCCGGTTAATTAAAGCTGCAAAAATAAATATTATCACCCTATTGTTTTTGCAGACAATCCCTGCGACGCGCTGTTTTGTGTGACTGCCCCTTGGTTCGCAGGTAATAGTTAATGATGCCCGTATATTTCAAAAGCAATAAAATTATTTATGCCGGCGCCTTAATAAGCCTGCCCTGCGGTTTACACATACAGGGATATTTATATAAAGCAGTCAAAAAGTCATAAAAAAATATATGTCTTATTAATAATATAAATTTCTTCGTATCTTATTATTTTTCAAATTGTTCTGTTTACTATAGGCTTGCCTGTAAAGGCAAAATGGCTGAATTTTTGACATAAAATTTATTTTTAATTTATAATTATATAAATTACATTAGTCAATAGATTAACAAATTATTAATTAAGCTTTTGCTGCGTCAGTTTTCCATATTGGCCGCCCTACTTTTGCGCTAACTAAATTTACGAGTATGCGAATACCAAGACTACTAACACTATTAGTATTAATGATGATGGGCCTGGTAACACGGGCACAGGTTACCACCAGCAGCATATCTGGTATGGTAAAAACAGGAGATGGCAAAGGCCTGGAAGGGGCCACAATTACGGCTGTTCACCAGCCTTCAGGCACGCAATATTCAACCGCGGCCAGGGCGGGAGGCAGCTTTACAATACCTAACATGCGTGTTGGCGGGCCGTATAAAATTGATGTATCGTATGTGGGTTATGAAACACAAACATTTAACGATGTATATCTTGATCTTGGTATTGATACCAAATTGTCTCCTGTGTTGCAGGGTTCTTCACAAACGCTTACCGGCGTAGTGATTGCATCACGGCGCAGTATCGGAAAGGATTTGCAGGGTGCTTCTACGCAAATTTCCCAGCAGCAGTTGCAGTCGTTACCTACTATTAGCCGCAGCATTGCAGACTTTGTAAGGCTTACCCCACAAGCAGTAGCTTATTCAAGCAACAGCGATGGCAGTTCAATGGGTGTTTCTTTTGGCGGACAAAATAACCGGTACAACCAGTTTTCGGTAGATGGTGCTAACGCAACAGATGCATTCGGTCTTGCTGCTTCGGGTACTAACGGCGGCCAGGCAGGTATTAACCCAATACCACTGGACGCGATTGAACAGATACAAGTAGTACTGTCTCCCTACGATGTAAGACAGGGCGGTTTTACAGGTGGGGGCGAAAATGCCGTTACCCGCAGCGGTACCAACCAGTTTCATGGTTCTGTATATTCTTATTATCAAAACCAAAATTTTGTAGGCAAAAGTGTTACAACCGGCAATAAATTAGCTGACTTTACAGACAAGACCTTAGGCTTCCGTCTTGGTGGCCCTATAGTAAAAAACAAAGTATTCTTTTTTGTGAATGCAGAATTATATAAGCGCTCACAACCCCTGGGCTATAACCCCGCTGAGACCGGATCAGGCTCTCATTTTGATGTTGCAACCCTTGAAAGCATAAGCCAGTATTTAAAAACAAATTATAACTACGATCCGGGGAGCTATACAAATATTAACAGCGACAGAAAGTCAAACTCAGTGTTTGCACGAATTGACTGGAACATTGATAATAAGAATAAACTTACCATACGCGACAGTTATGTTGACGGTAGTAACTACAATATAAGCCGCAGCATATCAGCTATTACATTTGGCAACGGCGGTTACCAGTTCCAGGACAAAACAAATTCTGCTGTTATTGAGCTTAACTCTAATATATCCAGCAAATATTCCAACATGCTGCGCTTAACCTATAATGCGATAAGGGATAACCGGTTTAGCGATCCTGCATTTCCTAATATTACTATACAGGATAAGGCAAAATCTTTAACCTATAACATTGGTGGAGAGCAGTATTCATCCGCAAACCAACTGAACCAGGATAATTTTACCCTGACTGATAATTTTAATATTTATGCAGGTAAACATAAAATAACCTTAGGTACAGATAATGAGTTTTTCAACACTACTAACGTCTTTCTTCGCGCATATTATGGGTCTTATTACTATGGCAGCGTAAGTGACTTTTTAAATAATACAAATCTTACCCAATACCATGTAAGTTACTCAACAAAAGGCGGGTCTGATCTTGCAGCAGGTAAAGTTCATTTTGGCCAGTTGGGTGTTTACGGCCAGGATAACTGGGATGTTAGCTCTAATTTCCATTTAACGTATGGCCTGCGTATTGATTTGCCGGTTTACTTTAACAAACCATCAGACAATACAACTTTCAACTCATCACAAATAGCCATTCAAAACGGCGTTGCAACCAATAAAATACCCAAAAGCACACCGTTGCTTTCGCCCCGTATTGGCTTTAATTACGATGTAAATGGCGCTCATAAAACACAATTGCGTGGTGGCGTAGGGCTATTTACCGGCCGCGTACCTTTTGTGTGGATTTCGAACCAATATTCAAATACAGGCGTTGAATCTATAAAGTATGATGTTTATTCTCCTGCCATACCGTCCGGGGTTAAACTTACCTATGATGCGAAAGATCCGCACCTTGGCGCTTATATCCCGGCTAACCCTAACAGCGCGCCGTCTGAAATTGACGTAACCAGCCCGAATTTTAAGGTGCCCAGAACTTTGCGTGCCAACTTTGCAGTTGATCAAAAATTGCCGTGGGGTCTTGTGGGAACTATTGAGGGTATTTTTACGAAAACCCTTAACGATATAAGTTACCAGGATATTAATGCTTCACCTTCAACCCAAATGATAAAAATTGGCAATACCGAACGTCCTTTATATACCAGCACTAAAATAGATAGCCGCTTCTCCAATGTAATTATGCTTACCAATACCAGCAAAGGGTATGCATATAATTTTACGGCACAGTTGCAGCGTCCGTTTAAAAACGGCTTTACAGCAAGTATTGCATATACATTGGGCCACTCTTATTCTGTTAATGATGGTACATCTTCACAGGCCATTTCTAACTGGCGTTACGTGTACACTGTTAATGGCTTAAATACATCTGCTCTTACACCTTCTAATTACGATCCGGGTTCAAGAATAATTGCCTACGTTACAAAAACGTTTAAATACGGCCCGCTGTATACAAGTGTTGGCCTTGTATATACCGGTCAGTCAGGACAAAGATTCAGTTATGCTTATTATGGCGACCTGAATGGTGATGACCCCGGCAACAGCAATGACATTATGTATATTCCCGCCAGCCAGCAGGAAGCCCAGTTGCTTTACCCAGGCGATTGGCAAGACCTTGAGACTTTTATTAATTCAGACCCTTATTTATCATCACATAAGGGCCAGGTGTTAGAAAGAAACGGTGCCCGCACACCGTGGGAAAACCATGTTGACTTTAAGTTTGCTGAAGGATGGAATATTTACAAAGAGCATACGCTTGAGTTTACGTTAGACATTTTTAATGTTGGCAACCTGCTGAATAAAAAATGGGGCCGCGCTTATTATGTAGGGTATAACGAGTCAGAGCCGGTGGATGTGGCCAAAACAAGCCAGTGGATTGATGCTACTACACCTGCCTTTACCTTCAGTTCCAAATATGCAACCGATGCCAATACGGGAAGGGCATGGAGCATCGCTGATTTTACTTCAAGATGGAATATGAAAATAGGATTGCGTTATAGCTTTTAATAAAAAGAAGTAAAATTGATATATAAGGCCCCTGCAACCAAAAATGCAGGGGCTTTTACTTTACATATATTCTTTTATGTCCTGCATAATCCTGCGGGCAATATTATCCGCAGTGGTTTCAAAATTACTTTCTGCATAAATGCGTATAATCGGCTCTGTATTGCTGGGGCGCAGGTGTACCCAATCGTTTTCAAACTCAATTCTCAGGCCGTCTTCTTTATTAAT
>DASZUX010000167.1:0-4502 GCA_035547455.1 Chitinophagaceae bacterium | reverse complement strand
GCTATTTCCGGGCTACCATATACTTTTTATGCGCAGGTACAATATTTTAGGTTCGCCTTTGCGTATAATAAGCACACGCACACGGTTACCGGGCCCCTGTAAAAGAGTTTTGTAGGCTTGTATATTATTGGATACATTGTTTTCAATGGCCATAACAACATCGCCTTCCTGGAAACCGGCCTCATCAGCAGGCGACTTTTTTACAATATCCTGTACTGTTATAGCTCCGTCAATCACATACAGGCTCATACCTGTGTAGGAATAATCAAAAGAGTCAGTATAATGGCGGTTAGGTTTAATATAAATTTCCTGGGCTGGGTAATTAAGCGTTACGTTAAACCGCCGCAAAATATCATTACCTATAAGGCCGCCCAGCGTGGGGTACATAGTAACATTAAATTCGTCGTGAAAAACATATACCGGTATGTTTCTAAAACGGTATGGCCCTATTTTAATATCGCGTATAACACTTAAATATACTTGCTTTTTTCCACCCAACCCTTCCGCCTGCGTGGGGTACAGCTTTCTTTTTCTTTTAAAAAGCGAACTATCCTGCACCAGGTCATCATTCAGCAGCATACACAATCCAGCACCCGTATCAAAGTAAAATTTATCCTCAACGGTTGTATTATCTCTTATAGTTGCCTGCTGCATAGGCAGGGTTGAAAATTGCGGCTTAAGTATATAGCCGCCACGCGGGTATTTTATCCTGCCGGGTGTAAATATGCGCATGGAGGATGTATCATAGTCTAGCATTACAATGTAACGCCTCAAAAAACTATACCCCATAATACCGTCTATACGCATGCCATAAGCGGCAGTAAGCAGGTCGTAATCATTAATATGAAAATCAAGATTCTTAACGTCAAGCCCCGGGAAATGCAGGGTGTGGCCATAAGTAAACGATACGTTTTTTATACCAGCAATACCCCGCACAATTTTATCGCTCACCACTTCTTTTAAATGAAACTGTGCGCTGGTGGCTGAATCCAGCGATATACCACCGCTACCGGTGTCAAACACAAAATTCAGCGTGTCTTTAAAATCATCAAGCTTGGCTTTTACTATTACAACACCGCCTGACAGAACATTAAACGGTATGGTAGTAATATATTTGGCGGCCGGTTCAACAAACTCTTCCTGTGCGTATAAAACGCCCGGCTTTACCAATAACAGGGGCAATATTATACAGCATACTGCTGTATAAAGCAAGTGGCTACGTTTGGGTCTCACAATTCGTCTTTTAGTTGTTAAAATCGTCTGTTAGCTTAAATCGTCTGGCTACTGAAATTACAATGAATAGCTAAGAATACCAAACCACCTGTAAAATTTTAAGGCAGGAGGTTTCAGCCCCCCTGTTTAATACCTACCGCACTTATCATTTACTTTTTTTCAGCCGCAGGTTGTAATTTTGCGCCCAGAATGTAATATGAAGGTGATGAATATAGCTTCCTTATACCAAAAGGCCCTGGACTTTGAATTTTTGAGCGTGGAAGAAGGTATGTACCTCTTTGAACATGCACCGCTTGCAGAACTAATGTTTGTGGCAAACGAGCTTCGTAAAAAACAGGTACCGCATGGCAGAGTTACCTGGCAAATTGACCGCAATGTTAACACTACCAATGTTTGTATAGCTAACTGTAAGTTTTGCAATTTTTACCGCATACCGGGGCATGCCGATGCTTATATAACAGATATGGGCACCTACAGGCGTAAAATTGAGGAAACCTTTAAGTATGGCGGTGACCAGCTTTTACTGCAGGGTGGCCACCACCCCGGTTTGGGGCTTGATTTTTATACAAAAACCTTCAGGGAAATAAAACAGGAGTTTCCGCGGCTTAAACTGCATGCCCTGGGGCCGCCCGAAGTGGCGCATATTGCCAAGCTGGAAAAGATGAGCCACCACGATGTACTGGTTGAATTGCGGGCAGCGGGGCTTGACTCACTACCGGGTGCAGGAGCTGAAATACTGGTGGACAGGGTGCGCAGGCTTATAAGCAAAGGCAAATGCGGGGCTGATGAATGGCTGGCTATTATGCACGAAGCACACAAACTGGGCATTACTACCAGCGCCACAATGATGTTTGGCCACGTTGAAACCATTGAAGAGAGGTTTATACACCTTGCCCGCATACGTGAAATACAGGCAAAAAAACCCGCTGATGCAAAAGGCTTCCTGGCGTTTATACCATGGACTTTCCAGGATGTTGATACGCTGCTGGCCCGCATACGCGGTGTACACAACCTTACTACGCCCGAAGAATATATACGCATGATAGCGCTTAGCCGCATTATGCTGCCCAATGTAAAAAATATACAGGCAAGCTGGTTAACGGTGGGTAAGCAAACTGCCCAAATATGCCTGAATGCGGGGGCAAATGATTTTGGCAGTATTATGATTGAGGAAAACGTGGTAAGCGCTGCGGGAGCGCCACACCGGTTTACGTATAAAAGCATGCAGGCTGCTATACGCGAAGCCGGCTTTGAGCCGCAACTGCGCAACCAGCAATACGAGTGGCGTGAAATACCGGAAGCCATTGTAGAGCAGGTGATTAATTATTAACATTGCACAGCCGGGTAAAGCGCCGATAGGGCAAAACGCTTTTAAGCGTAAATAAAAAACACAGCTTTATTGAACCACTTAGGCCTTTACCTGTTATTGTAATATTAACCTGTTAACCACCAATCACTTATTAGGGCTATTGTAAAAGCAATGCTTTACTTTCGTTCCTGTTGCGTTTTAATTTTCTAATGTTCCTGCATGATTGCACCGTTAATAAAAGGATTTGCACTTGCGCTTGTACTTGCCATTTCAGTAGGGCCTGTGGTGTTTTCTATCATTAAGCAAAGCATGAGCCATGGCCATCGCGGCGGTTACCTTTTTATAGCGGGCGTTTCGTTAAGCGATATAACATTAGTACTGGTATGTAATCTTTTCAGCAGCCTTTTCCAGTCTGCCATGACCCATGAAAAGATTATTGGCGGCATTGGTATTATTTTTTTAACAGGCATGGGTATTTATAACATCTTTTTTAAAAAGGTAAGTACCGCAGACCAGATAGACCCTAAAGAAAAAGTGTACCGGCGGCGGGAGTTATTCTGGATTTTTGCCTCCGGGTTTTTAATGAATACGTTTAACCCAAGCGTTTTCCTGTTTTGGTTTACCGTGTCGGCCACCATGCTTGCCGATTCAAAATCCGAGCCTCACCCGGTACAATACCGTATTATTGTTTTTACAAGCTGTCTTATATTTATGCTGGCCAGCGATATTGCCAAGGTACTGCTGGCAAACCGCATAAGGCGCAGGCTTACCCCGCACAACATTCATATAATTAACCAAATATCGGGGGGCATTTTTATTATTTTTGCAGGTGTGCTGTTTTTTAAGTTTTTTGTATAGGCCCTCTTATATTCTTCGCTTAATCATTTGTTAATGATATAAAAAGGTTGACGGGGCCGTTGTAATTTGGCACATGCTAAAATTAATTGCTGCAATAGTTATTGCATGCACTACAAGCAGCCTGCACGCCCAGCCAGATTTTATGGTGCTTAAAAAAAAGCACACTACTATACACACCTATTTTCCCGGCAGCTATATTTCATTTCGTATTGGCGAAGATATGTGGCTCAGCGGTTATATACAACGCATACAACATGACAGTATTTACTTAAAAGCTTTCAGGGAGCAGCCGTTTGTAGATGCCTGGGGCATGATAGCTACCGACACCATTTACACTGCCGTGCAACGTGTTGCCATTAAAAACATTACTGCTTTTCCCAAGGAGGCCCAAGGATTTTCCTACATACGCAATGGCGCAATACTTGAAATTGGGGCAGGCGGCTACATGTTCTTAAACATTATTAACACCCTTAGCAATAAAGACCCTCTTTTCGGGCAGCATAATGTACCAAGGCTGGGCACAGCGGCAGCCATATTTGCAGCGGGCCTGCTTTTAAACCTTACCCACCGGGACTATATAATACTGGGGAAAAAATATCACCTTGATTATATAGGGCTTAACGCATCTTCGCATTAAATTACATACCCCATGGCCTCCAAACCAACCAAACCAGCCACCTTTTGGGGCAAAACCTGGCGTTGGGTTAAGCGCATAGCCCTTTATATGTTCGTTTCCTCGCTGGTGTACATTATTATATGCCGCTGGGTTATGCCCCCAATTACGCTTACACAACTTGGCAGCGCAGCAAGCGGTTATGGTTTAAAACGCGATTATGTAAGCTGGGACGAGATTTCGCCCAACGTTAAGCTGGCAGCAATGGCAAGTGAAGATCAGTTGTTTCCTGACCATGGAGGGTTTGACTGGGCCGACCTTGAGAAGAGCCTTAAAACAAACCCGAAGAAGAAAAACAAAGTGCGTGGCGGCGGGGCCAGTACTATAAGCCAGCAGGTAGCCAAGAATGTTTTTTTGTGGCAGGGCAGCGGTTTTGCGCGGTACATACGCAAGGCGCCGGAGTTTTACTTTACCAAGCTTATTGAATGG
>DASZUX010000166.1:0-7174 GCA_035547455.1 Chitinophagaceae bacterium | reverse complement strand
ATTTTTCTCATATAGGTGCATTTATATTACGTAATAAGTTTACCATATTCCGTCAGCATATTTTCACAACTTCCATATCCAGCAGTTTACCAAGCTTTTCAATTTTGCCGGCAATGTGGCCGGTGCCCACCGCACAATGGTGTGCCGGCCCCTGTGCGTTCCAGTTATTTACAAAACGTCTTGCGCCTATGCTGAATTTGTAACGGCTGTTGGTATTGCCAATCTGCAGTATCGGTCCCGGTGCGGATAATCCTTCGGCACAAAGCAGCATTAATGAACCGTTTTTTTTCTGCACTACCGAGAGCAAGGTTACCGGGCCATTTTTTACTGACATTTCGATAGACAGGCCTTTGCCCACTTTACCATGATACACTTTTAGCGGCCGCACTTTTGTTTTACCCTGGGCTATGGCAATATGGCCGGGGCCGTCGTGGCCCATCAATACTACGTCGTCCTTAAAATCCATAGCATAGTATTCGGTGAATGAACCGCCGGCATTAAAGCTGTCCATTATTTTCATGGCCTGTACGTTCTTTATTTCAAATTCTCCCGCAACGGGAACATGGTTTGCAGTAAGCAATGATGCGCCCAGTATAATAGTGCTTAATGTGTCTTCATTTTCTTGTATGCCCGTGCCTTTATAGTAGTATGCAATGGAACCCAGGCCGTATTTGTGAACTATTTTATCCAGTGCAACGGCTGTGCGTGCCGCATGTGCAAGCGCTTCAGCAAGGCAATCGTCCTGTATTTCGAAGTGTTTGTTAAATGCCGCCAGTTTTTGTTCTGCCGCACTGTTATCTACCTGCCGTTTTATGGCAGACAGCTCATCTATTTCTATAATTTCAATGTGGCCGCCAAAATTTATAAGTTGCTGCGTAAAATCGCTGTAAATGTCCAGCATGCCGCTGTAATAATGTCCCATTACGCCAAGCCTGTTATGGCTCATTACCCGGGCCACGTTCGCGGCCTCTACCCATTCTTTTATTTCAGCCCAGCACTCGTCGGTTTCGTCATTCAATACGCCTGTAACCTGGTTAAACTGTATACCTGCACGGTTAAATACATTCGCTAACTCGGGCACAGGGCAGGCGCTGCAAAAAGCTAACCATTCGCCCGTCATGGCAGTGCGGTCGGTCATGGCGTTAAAGGTTTCATAATCTATCGCCGCTTCAGGCGATAGATTAAGGATGATGACCGGCACCTTTGCCCTTTGCACAACCGGCAGCACGGTTGACGACAACGCATAGGTAGTTACATACAGGAAAAGTATATCCACGTCCTCCTGCCTTGCCGTGTGGCCTGCCTGCATGGCCTTTCCCGGTGTGTCAATCAGCCCGAGGTTTATAACGGCTGCATTATACCCCTGCAGTTTTTGGGCTACTAATTCCATATAGCCTTCAAGCCTCTGTTTTAACCCGGCAAACTGCTGCCAGTATGCTTCAAGCCCAATACCAAACAATCCTATCTTTAAACTGAAGTTATTTGACATGCAATCAATTTTTTCGTACACGGCTGTTGCAGTACGCCGTGTTAATGGCCTGCATAAATGTAAACCAATTACGGTTGAAACCGTCATGTACCATCCTGTAAAAAAGCAAAAGCCACCACGTTATGCGGTAGCTTTTTACTGTGTATGTATCAAACAACAAAACTGTTATTCACCTTCAGAATGTATGTTATACCCGTAAGAACCCCAGTTTAAGCTGTAGCCGGATTTCTTAACATATTTCGTTTTAAACTTTCTAAATATTTCTTCCGGCTGCAGTTTACCGTTAACAATAAGCTCATCGTCATCAAGTATTACATGCTTTATGCTCTTCCTGTCTGGTACAATTTGCGCTGTCACTATATCATTAAGCAGGCTGTCTATCATTTTACGATCTTCTTCTGCCTGCTGCCTGTCAAGCTCTGCCTGTTTACGATCTTCTTCGGCCTGGGCACGGTCTTTTACTGCTTGCTGGCGGTCACGCTCTGCCTGCTGCCGGTCCAGGTCCGCTTGCTTGCGGTCCTCCCCTGCCTCCGCCTGATCTTTTAAAGATTGCTGGCTATCACGTTCTGCCTGCTGCCGGTCCAGTTCTGCCTGTTTACGGTCTTCTTCAGCCTGGGCCTGGTCTTTTACTGCCTGCTGGCGGTCTCGTTCTGCCTGCTGGCGGTCAAGTGCCGCCTGCCTGCGGTCTTCTTCGGCCTGTACACGGTCTTTTTTTATTTGTTCCGATAATTTTTTTACAAGGCTGTTATATACATAAAAGCTGTCGGCAGGTATCTTCCTGTTATTTACATACAACTCAAGCAGTTTATTGCCTGCCACGGTAAAATCGTATTTATCGCGCCCCCTGCAATAAGTAACTATTGTTTGCACAGGGTTTACTGAGCTGTCATCATCTGCATACAGGTATTCGCTGCCATTGTAGCCAACCCTGTCACCTGTTTTGTATTTTGATATGCCATTATTCTGTGCCTTTGCTGATATTACTGCACACGCTGCCATAACGGCAATACCGTACCTTAAAAATGCTGTCTTCATTTTTTTTAAATTTTTATGGGCAATACAATACCATTCGCAAGGGCATCGTATTTAGTACCCGGTTTTAGTTGTGGAAAAAATGCTGCAAGCCTCAACAACGTTTTAAAGCCGCTGTTACCGGCCATGGGTTTTGTTTGGGTTGCTTATTGCTTACAAGCCTGGTTTTTATTGCTGGTTTTTACCGGCCTGTGTCTTCTCTTTTTCAGCTTGCTGCCTGTCAAGCTCTGCCTGTTTGCGGTCTTGCTCTGCCTGTATCCTGTCCCTATCAGCCTGTTTGTGGTCTTCTTCGGCCTGCGCCTGGTTTTTTACAGCCTGCGCCCTGTCGGCATCTGCCTGCTTGCGGTCAAGATCAGCCTGCAGGCGATCCCGCTCTGCCTGCTGCCTGTCAAGTTCTGCCTGTTCCCTGTCAGTAAGCGGCTGTTTGTTATTTACCTGCTGTTTGCCCGCGTTATTTGATACAGTAAGTTTACCGCTTGCATCCGTAATAACTTTTTGGTAAAATTCAATTACGGTTGTTTTGTTTGCAGCCTTGTTTTTAACCTGTGTGGTTTGCTGGGCAGGTATTTTATGGCTGGCTGCCTTTACAACAGGCACAACAGCAGCAACAGGTTGCGGCTGCGCTACTGCTGCCGTTTGCGTTGATGCACTTACAGCTTTTTTACCGG
Source organism: Chitinophagaceae bacterium (assembly GCA_035547455.1). GTDB lineage: Bacteria > Bacteroidota > Bacteroidia > Chitinophagales > Chitinophagaceae > JABDFW01. The sequence goes on along the minus strand of DASZUX010000166.1, from coordinate 3,985 downwards.
TTACTTTAGGGCTGGTTACTGCTACTGACAGCCCTGCTAATATAATAAAGCTTGCGATGAAAAATATTTTCTCGCCGCCGGTCAGGGTTTTATTATTGCTGTTAATAAGACGGGTTACACGTGCAAGCAAATGATTTTTACGGGCAGGAAAAGCAGTTGCAAGGTTGTTACCTGCATATAAAGCATGTTCTTTAAACCGCACTAATGCCTGTATAAATTGTTTTTTGTTTTTTATTTCGGCAACCGCCACATCATCACAGCAATGTTCACGCTCCTCGCGGATGATGGAGGACATCCAGAGCAACGCCGGGTTGAAAAAGAACACGTTTTCGGCAACCACCTGCAAAATGTTTACAAAGTAATCGTTACGGCGTATATGGGCCAGTTCATGCAGCAGCACGGCTTCTACTTCGCCGGCAGGCAGACCGGCAAGCAGGCCCAGGGGCATAAAAACAACAGGCTTTAAATGGCCTATTACTACGGGTATTTTAACAAGGCCAGACTCCCGCAGTATTACATTCTTTTTAATGTTTAGCTGCATACGCAGTGCCACCAGCTTTTGCTGCCATTCTGCAGAAGGGGTATATACTTTATAATGCCTTACACGCTGGCTGTACACCAGTCCTGCCGTCATTTTAACGCATCTGGCAATAAACACCACTACCCAAACAATTAATATAAGCCCTGCATTGGCGCTAAAATACCCTGTAAAGTTTTGCACCCAGCCCTGCAAAAAACCGCCTGCTGCTATACCTTCCGGCACTGGCTCAGCCACGTGGCCGGCGGTTGCAGTACTTAGCTGCCATACAAAAGTTACCATGCAACCTGCTAAAAAAAGACACAGCAATATGCACATAATATTATACCGCAATACCGCGCTGCTTTTTTTAGTAGCCAGCAGTACTATACCGGTAATAATGGTAAACAGCAATCCCTGCCACAGGGAGTGTACCAGCATCCAGCAAAAAGCCTGCGCTGCTTTGCTGTTAAGTATGTTGATGATAGAAGCTGTATGCATTGTTTGCTTGTTTACCGGTTGCTTTTATTTTAATACCATAATTTTAAATAAAAGTTACAGGTTGTTTAGTAACGCTTTTATTTTTTCAAGTTCTTCTTTACTTGTTTTGTCATTACCCAAAAGTGCCATCATCATACTGCTTACCGACCCGTTGTACATATTATCCACAAAACGCTCCAGCATAGCGCCTTTGGTTCTATCTTCCTCCAGGGCGGGTTTGTAAATGTGTTTCATATTGGTCTCATCCCTTTCAAGCATGCCTTTTTCCGTCATTACCTGCATCAGCTTAAGAGTTGAGGTATATTGTATTGCCTCTTCCTTATGCTCGTTCAGGGTATCATGCACAAAACGCACTGTTGAAGGGCCGTGTTTCCATAACACCTGCAAAACCTCCATCTCTCCCTTTGTAGGTGTTGTTTCCCTGCCAATATCCTGCTTTTTCAATTTCATACCACCAAGGTACGATTTTAAACGTACGTTCAAAACAGAAATGTTAGTTTAATAATTCTTTAACATTTTGCAGCACGACTAAAAAGTGAAACCAATACCTGGTTGTAAACTACCCGCTTTACACCCGCGCCTGACAAAAGTCATGCACCCGTTTAACAAATGTCAAATAACAGCCCGATTGCTGCACGGAATTTTGCAACGTTATTTAATTATCAATCAATGGTTATGAAACAACTATTAATATTAGGCGCCGGTACAGCAGGAACAATGATGGCCAACCATCTTAAGCATAAACTTGACCGCAAGGAATGGAATATTACTATTGCCGATGAACGGACAAAACATTATTACCAGCCGGGCTTTTTATTTTTACCGTTTGGTGTGTACAAACCTGAAGAAATTGTAAAACCTATTGCTGACTTTATTCCTAAAGATGTTGACTTTGTTAATGATAAAATTAACCGCATTGTGGCGGAAGAAAATTATATAGAAATTGCTGGTGGTAAACGGTTGCCTTATGATGTACTGATAATAGCAACGGGTTCAAAAATAGCCCCCGAAGAAGTAGAAGGTATGAAGGGCACACTGTGGCAAAAATCAGTATTTGACTTTTATTCTTATGAAGGCGCAGTGGCACTAAGCGAAAAATTACGCAACTGGCAGGGCGGCAACCTGGTAGTGCATGTTACTGAAATGCCGATAAAATGCCCTGTTGCGCCACTTGAATTTTCTTTCCTGGCAGATTCGTTTTTCCAGGACAAAGGCATAAGAGACAAAGTAAACATTACATACGTAACACCTTTAAGCGGGGCATTTACAAAACCGCGCTCAACTGAGAAACTGGAACACCTGCTGAAAGAGAAAAACATTGCTATTGAAAGCGATTTTGCCATTGCAGAAGTGGATAACGAAAACAGCAGGATTGTTGATTACGGCGGCAGGGAAGTGCCTTTTGACCTGCTGGTTACCGTGCCAACCAATAAGGGCGATGAATTGATAGCGCGCTCAGGCCTTGGCGATGACCTGAACTTTATACCTACCGACAAAGAAACTCTGCAAAGCAAAAAGTTTGCTAACGTTTTTGTAATTGGCGATGCTACCGATATACCGGCATCAAAAGCCGGCTCTGTTGCACACTTTGAAGCTGAAATACTTACTGAAAACATATTGCATTTTGTTAAGGGCGAGCCGCTTGCCGCGAGTTTTGACGGGCATTCCAACTGTTTTATTGAAACTGGCAAAGGCAAGGCATTGCTGATTGACTTTAATTACACCCATGAACCTGTGGAAGGTACTTTTCCCTTACCGGGTGTAGGCCCGCTGCAACTGCTTAAAGAAAGCCGCGTAAACCATCTTGGCAAGCTTGCCTTTAAATGGGTGTACTGGAACATGCTGCTTAAAGCAAAACCTATACCTATGGTGCATGCCAATATGAGCGTTGCAGGAAAAAAATTTTAAACAACTAAAATCAAAAAAATATGGAAAGGGTAATTGCACAACAACGGGTTACAGTAAACGATGAGGGATTTCTTACCAACTTTTCCCAGTGGAATAAAAATGTTGCAGAAGAGCTTGCAAAAGAAAATAATATAGCCCTGACACCACAGCACTGGAAGGTTATTGATTATATACAAGACGAGTTTAAGAAAGACTCTCCCTTAAGTATAAGAAAAATAGGCAAAAGCGGTGTGGTGGATATTAAAGAGTTGTATGCACTGTTTCCGCAGGCGCCGCTTAAAACCGCTACCAAAATAGCAGGGGTACCCAAACCTGCAAGTTGCATTTAATTAAACCCATAAAACAGCGTTATGAATGAATATAATGGTGAAGTAAAAAAAATGATGATAATCCTTTCCAAGGCGTCGCTTGAAAATGTGTACGCGGCATTTGTGCTGGCCAATGGTGCACGCATGGAAGGGATAGAAGCTGAAATGTTTTTTACATTTTTCGGGCTTGAGGCCATACACAAAAAAAGACTGGAGCACCTGCATGTGGCAACAGTAGGCAACCCTGCAGTGCACATACCCACCCTTATAGGGGGGTTACCGGGCATGGAAACGCTTGCCACCAATATGATGAAAAAAGAAATGGAAAAGCTTGATATACCAGGTGTACTTGAGTTTTTAGACATACTTAAAGCGTCGGGCGTAAAACTATGGGCCTGCAGGCTTGCAATGGATATGTTTCATTACACAAAAGCCGACGTGTATGATGATATTGACGGAGTTATTACGGTAGGCGACTTTTATAAACAGGGTGCGGGTACAGGCACACACATGCTTTTTATCTAATATAAAAGATACATTTTATAAAATTGTAAGAGGTGAGGGTGTACAACCGGCTGCTGTAGTTTGGCGGCCGGTTTTTTATTTGCTGTTATACCTTTTAAAAGACTTTTTTATTACACAGCTATTAAAAATTTTCAGCAGGCGGTAACAGCCGAACATAACGGGTATTATCTTCGCCGTATGACAATAGATCTCCGTTCCGACACAGTTACAAAGCCCTCCGCAGGTA
>DASZUX010000165.1:0-8742 GCA_035547455.1 Chitinophagaceae bacterium | reverse complement strand
GGCGCGGTAAAAGGCTTTTAATACATGCGCTATATTCTTTTTAGGCGGGTCGTAAAAAGCTACCAGTCCCTTGAAAGTAAAAGGCAGTTGCTGCTGTTTTGCAGGAAAATTATTCCCCTCAAAAAAGCCTTCTGCCACACCCAGCACCCGGTATCCTTCAACAGCAATTTCCTGCAGGGCATTCTCAACATGGCTCTTTTCAGCAGGCGAAAGTTTGCATACCGCCATAATGGCCTCCGGCGCGCCTTTGGCAGCAATTATACGGTTGCCTGCCACATCCTCAAATATATGGGTCATCATAGGCGGTTTGCCGCCAAGCGGGTATTCGTGCGCCATGTGGTACAAAGGCCGTTCATCTTCCACTGCGAGTTTGCTGTAAGCATCGTGCAACGCTTTTTCCATGGGATCGAATGGTATAGGCTCGCTGGCCCACATGGCAATGCGCACAAGGCCTTTTTCATCCGCGTGCAGGTTGTGTGCAGCGGAAATAATTCTTCGGGAAGACAAAGTAAATATTTTTGCCAGGCTCATTTTGTTTTCTGTAAGCGTGCCGGTTTTGTCTGTACAGATAACGGTAGCGCTGCCCAGTGTTTCAACAGTTTTCATCTGCTTTACAATAATGCCCATTTTCATAAGCCGCCATGCGCCCAGCGCCATAAAAGTGGTAAAGGCTACGGGTATTTCTTCCGGCAAAATACTCATGGCCAGGGTAAGGGCTTTTAACAGGCTGTCGAGCACGCTGTGTGAATTGTAAAAATTGATGCCCCAGACAATTACAAAAACCACCGCCCCCGCAGCTACCATTTTTTTTACAAAATTGTTTACCTGCAATTCCAGCGGCGTTTTTTCCTGTTTTATTGCTTCAAGACTTTTGCCAATACTTCCAAGCTTTGTATTGTTGCCAATAGCAGTTGTTTTAATAATGGCAAGCCCGCTACCTACGGTGGTGCCCATATAAACCTTATTATCCTGGCTGTCGCTGGCTTTATATACCGGCAGAGATTCGCCCGTAAGGATAGACTCATTTACTGAAAAGTCGTTAGACTGCACGATTTCACCATCTGCTGCAACCGTAGTGCCTTCTTCTGCAATAATAAAATCCCCGGTTACCACCTCCCCGCTGTTTATTTCTTCGGTATGCCCGTTGCGTATAACCTTACAGGTGGGGCTTGTGTAAGCTTCAAGCTTTTTTAAAGCATTACGGCTGCGGTTGTCCTGGTACAGGGAAATAGCAGCTACCAATATTATGGACGCAGCAAGAAAAAAGGCATCACCCATGTTACCACTTATAAAATATATTACCGATGCTGCAAGCAATAAGATGACCATCGGTTCCTTAATAAGCCCGGTAACAGCTCTTGTAAAAGCATTTTCTTTTTTGTACTGCAGTTTGTTTTCACCATGCTGCTGCCGGGCATATAATACTTCCTCGGTTGTTAGCCCTGTAAAAGTAAAATTGTTGTTTTGCATAGCGGCGTTATTGCTGGCGTAAACAGTTATAAATTTCGTGCTGCATTGCTGCTGGCTGCACCCCTTAAGTTACTAATAATGGTCGCACGTAACACCAAATTTACATACCCGGCGTTTTTATTAATAACAATGCTCAGGCCAAATTATACCGGCACAAAAATAATAATGCTTAATGCCGTTTTGGCGGCAAAATAGCACAGTTACATACACTGAATGATGACTTGCAGCATAGTAACGATTGATAAAAGTCACGTGATGAAACGTTTACCTGTACCAGCCTTTAATTGCAACCTCGTAAAATACTGATTACACTATTATGGTAAAACAAAATGGCCGCAGGCGGGTGTTTACATTTTCGGGTAACCCTTGTCAATCCAGTCGGTCCGGATATTATGCTCAAGATTCAGCAATTTATAATTGGTAAACCCAGCTTCCTTTAGTGCGGCAATAGCAGGCCTTACGTTAGGGCAGTGTTCAAAGGGGCAGCACCCGCAATAAACGACAACTGCTGCATTTTTTGGCAGCGTGTCGAGTATTTTTTTAAAGGCGGCCATACCCGGTGCTTCGTGTGCGGGCCCTGCGTTTACAGAGCCGGGAATAACAGCGCCAGGCCCAATACAAATAATAACAGGCACATCTTTATGGCTGGTAATACTTTGGGCTAATGTTGCGGGTTGCATCAGTTGAGCTGGTGTCCAGTTAACGGGATTTTGAGCGGAGCTGTTATAATAAGACAGAAGGCATACAGCAGCAATGATACAAAAAGTAAGTATCTTTTTCATGTGCGGGCAATTAATGTTCTTTCGCAATTATAATTATGCAAGGTACGGATAAAAGCGAAAGCTATATACCCAGTATTTCGCGCAGCCTGGTGTATCCCGCTTTGCTTACCGGCAGCCGCGCCCCGCTGCTCAGTAACACAAGGTGGCCCTCCTTCTCGTAAGGATCAATACGTGTAATAAGTTGTGTGTTGATGATGTAAGAGCGGTGTACCCTCACAAACTGCTGGCTCAGCGTATCTTCAAAATGCTGCATGGTTTTCTTTTTAAGAAAGGAGCCTTCCTGTGTAAATATTTTTACATAATCATCTGCTGCCTCTAAGTATTGTATATTTTGTACAGGGATGATTTTTATTTTGCCGCCGTCTTTCAGCACTATCCTGCCAGACTGGACGGGGTCGGGGCTAATACTTTCCAGCAGCGCCTGCGTTTGCCCGGGTTTTGGTTTTTGCTGCAAAAATTTTTGCATCGCTTTATCAAAGCGTTCCCTGCTAAAAGGCTTCAGCAGGTAATCCACCGCATTCGTTTCAAAAGCTTTTATGGCGTACTCTTCAAAGGCCGTGGCAAAAATTACCGGCGGCGGGTTTTCAATCAGCTCCAGCATTTCAAACCCATTTATCTTGGGCATTTGTATATCCAAAAAAACAAGCCCGGGCTGATGTTGCTGTATTGCTTTTACGCCTTCAAACCCATCGTTGCATTCCTGTACTAGCTCCATTCCCGGGTAGCCCTGCAGGTATTCTTTTACCATGCTCCTTGCCAGCGGTTCATCGTCTATAATTACTACTTTCATAAGTTAAAATTTTATCCAAGCTGTGGTACTGTAACGACGGTGATGAAAAAATTATCTTCTTTTTTGATTTGTAAAAGGTCGTGTCTTGCAAACAGCAAAAACAGCCTGCGCTGAATTGATGACAGGCCAAACCCGGTGCCGGCAAGGGGCTGTGCAGTTTCGGGATCAAACGGGTTGCTTACGGTAACCTGCAGCGCACCCTTTTCGTTTTGCGCTTTTATACATATCTGCACTTCGCCTACAGTATCATACAGCCCAAACTTTATGGCATTTTCCACTACGGGTTGCAGCAACAGCGCCGGCAGTTTCATCAGCATACTTTCTTCATCAGCCTCAATGTTGGTTTGCAGGCGGTGGCCAAAACGCACTTTCTCAATATCAAGATATAATTCAAGGTGTTCCAGTTCTTCCCGCAGTGTTGTCCACTGGTTTTCTTCCCGCCGCAGCGTGCCGCGTAAAAAATCTGATAGCTGCTGTATCATGTGTCTTGCTTTCTCCGGCTGCGCGCCTGTAAGCGCGCTTATGGAGTTAAGGCTGTTAAACAAAAAGTGCGGCTGTAATTGCTGCCTTAGTTTATATAGTTCTGCTTCGCGTGCCATTTTTTCTGCTGCATTTTTCCGTTCATTCATTAACTGCTGTTCTTCCTGCGTGTAGTACAGCAACCCTACCATTGACATACATCCCGCAGCCAAAAACGATATGCCAAAACGTATTCCTGTTGACCCCTCAAGCACCTTTATATAATGTGTATCTGCTGAAAAAATAAGCTTTAATAAAAACCTTGAAAGCACCAGCCCTATAACACTGATAGCAAGGCTTATAATAAGCACATACCAGTATTTTTCCTGTTTGGGCAGGTAATACCGCATGTTGTTTATAATTACAAAACAACTGGCGCCCAGCAGGCCAAATGTTATTAAACAATCTGTAACAGCCTCGGTGTACGTAACTTCCTGTTCTACCAGTATTGCGCCGCGTATTATGCAGCATACCAGCCAGAAAAATACATTTACGAGTACAAGTTTTTTTATAGATGGCGCTGTACTGTTCAAGGCTTTGTTAGTTTAACCTTATTGACTGGTGCATGCTGCTTTCAAATAAGTGTGTAGCCCGCAGATGTACCAATTTAACATATATATCGGCATCTTCTTCTTCCTTTATGCGGGAATACATTTCTGCCCCGTCTGCCAAATCGTTTAGCTCATGTATTTCGCTTACATCAATAAACTGCCAGTGCACCGGTTTTTGTATATTGTTTAAAAAATTATCTTCTTCACGTTCGCCAATAAGTCTTGCTTTTTGAAAAGCGTGCAGATCGTCGTCGGCTTTTACCAGCCGCAACTGTTCATCAAATTGTGGTGTATGGTTACCATCGCCGCACAATATACGGTAAACAATTTTTGCAAGGTACCATTTCATAGCTGTATAATTTTAGGTATGTAAGGGAGCGTTATACTAACCGGTATTTTATAATTCGTTTACTATTTCCAGCACACCCATTGATATGCTGCCTTTAAATATTACTTTTTTGGTTATACCGGCAAAGGCAACAGGTGGTGTTCTTTGATCGGACAGGCTGCCTATGAAGGTCATAACAGTATTTTTTATAACCCAGTTAGGCGGTATGGCCAGCTTTACAGAGCCCATAAATACTGTTATATCAACCACGGCTTCATCGTTTATAAAATTGTTGTTCAGCTTTAGTTCCAGGCTACCGGTAATACACGCTATATTTCCGCCATTATAACCATCAGCGCCAAAGCTGTTTTTATTGTGGCTGAAAATATTTGTTACATTAAAATTGCCTTTTTTGCTGCTTATCTTTTTAGCGTGTAATGCCATATACCTGGCAACTATAAAACATAACCCCAGGAATATTATTGAAACCGGGCCGGTGTAATTGTGTAAGTTAAGCCGGGGCATTGTTTTGTCAACAATTAAAAAGCCATCCCACAAAACAAGTATCAGCCAAACAAAAGGGTTAAACTTAGTATATATGCCAATTAAAACACCCAGTGCCATTATTGCTGCAGGCCAGCTTACAAGCCATGCAGGTATTACAGTTATAATTCTGCTTAACAGGAGCAGCACACCTGCCAGCCCGATGAAAATGCCTGTCCATATACTGCTGGCATTATATTGATTATTGGGGTGTTGCATAATAGTTTTTTAATTTCTTATTTCAATGCCTGCAAAAACCGATGTGCCATCAATAATTAATACTTTATTAGGATCAAACGTGGTGCTTACGATGGTGCGTTTATCTTCAATGCCGCCAAACACTGCTGTCATCTCATTTTTTACATCCCAGTGTGCAGGCACCGTAATTTTGGTACCGCCAAACACCTGGGTTACATCCAGCCTTACTGGGCCCTGTATATCAGCCTGTGTAAGGTCAATTTCGGCGCCACCGAAAAAGCAGGTAATATCTCCGCCTTTAAAATTTTTGGAAAGAATTACTTTTTTAGTACCTCCAAAAATATTGGTGGAATCCACAAACTCACCATTGTGCTGGTTAGCACCGTAATAGTTGCCCTGCTGTTTCCAGTCATTATCCCATTTCTTCCAGCGCTGCTTTTCCCAATTGTGATGACGCCTGCGGAATATAAAAGCAAGGCCAATAAAAATGAGGATGGCCGGCCAAATCATATCGTGCAGGTTAACATCCTGGTATTGCTGGTCAACCAAAAAAGCGCCGCCGATAATCACCATAATAAACCAGCTTGCGTTTTTGAACCTGTGCTGGAAACCAGTAAGAAGGCCAATGCCTATAAGCAGCATAGGCCAGGTAAATAGCCACCCCGGCAGGCCGGCATGCATCTTGTCTGCCAGCAGCAGGCCACCTACAATTACCAGGAAAATGCCGGTCCACTCCCTGTTACGGCGGGGAAAATTATTTTGTTGCTGTATATTTTGCTGTGTATTCTGTTCCATTTGTACCGAATTTGAATTTGATGAAACAAAAATATTACAGCGGGCAGCGATGGAAAACAACAGGTAGGCAAGAAAGCGCTAAAACGGCGGTAAATGGCAGGGTGGGGTCGGTGGAAATTTGCCGGCACCCTGATTTAAGTAAATTTCCAGCACAAATAATGATATACAGGAGATATTGCCGGTATTTGCGGATGCAACTGGATATAAATAAAAAGCCGGGATATAATAAACCGGCTTGTTATTTAAAGTAAATGTATAATGTATAGTCCTGCAAATAGCAAAGGGGTTGTTACACGCTTACATTAAAATCGCGCAGCGCATCGTTAAGGCTGGTTTTTAAATCGGTGCTGGGTTTACGCTGGCCTATAATTAAAGCGCAACTTACCCCAAAAGAACCGGCAGGAAAATCCTTATTGTAAGTGCCCGGAATAACTACACTACGCGCCGGTACGCGGCCTTTATATTCTATAGGTTCCGCACCGCTGACATCAATAATTTTAGTTGATTGCGTAAGCACTACATTGGCGCCTAATACCGCCTCCTTCTCTACAATCACTCCTTCCACTACAATACACCGGCTGCCAATAAAACAACCATCTTCTACAATAACGGGGCTGGCCTGCAGCGGCTCCAGCACACCGCCAATACCAACGCCTCCGCTAAGGTGCACGCCTTTGCCTATTTGCGCACAACTGCCCACGGTAGCCCAGGTATCCACCATTGTGCCTTCATCTACATAAGCGCCTATGTTTACATAGCTGGGCATAAGTACTGCGTTACGACCCAAAAATGCTCCGTAGCGTGCTACGGCATGGGGTACCGCGCGTACGCCCAGCGCTGCATAGTTGCTTTTAAGCTGCATCTTATCATAAAATTCAAAAGGCGGCAGGTTATAGGTTTGCATTTGCTGTATGCCAAAATACATAAGTATAGCCTGTTTTACCCATTCATTCACTACCCAGCCGCTCGTGGAAGGGGATGCTGTACGCAGGCGGCCTTTATCAACCTCTTCAATCACAGCACGTACTGCATTGCTGTAAGTGTCATTTTTCAATAGTTCCCTGTTAGCCCAGGCTTCTTTAATAAGTTGCTGCAAATCCATCGGTTAAATTTTTTTGCAAACATAGCTAAAGCATTTTTGCAGAATTGGACAATTTTTTTGCAAAAGCACCCCCTTATTTAGAAATTAATTAATTTTTCAGGCGTTTTTTTGTTGAAACCGCTATATTTGGAAAAAGATATAACGCGCACATGAGAAACTAAGCCGGTAGATACATGCTGCCGGCTTTTTATTTACATTGCAGTAATGTTTTTTAGCCGCAAGCCTTATTTATACATTGCCGCCGTTGTGTTTGCCGTATGGGCTGTTTACTGCTATAACCCTTTTGCACTTTATTTTCAAAACGACGATTTTACCAATATCCTGCTTAGCAGTAAGCACCAGCTTTTTCAGCGTAATTCATTCAGGCCAATATGCGATTTGTCAGTAATGCTTGATTATACACTGTTTGGCACCAATGCTGCCGGTTATCATTTAATGAACCTGCTACTGCATATTATCTGCAGTGTACTGGTATTTTTTTTCAGCAGGAGGATGTTTGTGCTATTTTTTACAGGCGGGGATAAAACAGCTTTCGCCATATTAGCATCACTGCTTTTTTTTATGTACCCTATGCATAGTGAAAGTGTATTCTGGATTTTAGGGCGCTCCGGTACACTTGGGGCCATTTTTGCATTGCTGTTCCTGCTTGCTTTTTTAAAAGAAAAATATACCACAGCCAGTATTGCAGCTTTCATTACCTGGTATGTTTTTGCATTGTTTACATACGAGTCGTGCTGGGTGCTGCTGCCCGCGGCGGCCTTATTAACACTGGGCCTGCCAGCACAGGGGTGGGTTGGTTTTAAGCGACGCAGGTACTATTTTATTATACTGCTGGTAATTTTTATATTGTATTTGTTGATGCGCCGGATAGAAGATAATGAGTTGCTGAACAATTACGAGGCTGAAAACTTTTTTTCGGTAAACATAACTGTACTGGCACAGCATTATGCGCAACTGGTAATACGCAGCTTTATTGCATATTTTGAGGCGCCTCCTGCTATTATAGCTGGCTTTGCAGTGGTTTTTGCCGTTTTGGGATGGTTGCTTTTTAAATGTGACAGAAACAGGCGTTTTTTTGCAGGGCTGATGATGGCGTGTTTTATGGTGAGCCTGCTTCCTTACTTGTCGCTGGGTATTGACACTCACGGTACGGGAGGTGAACGCTTTTTATACCTGCCCTCGGTTTTTTTGTGCGCGGGTATGGCCGTACTGCTTGCTGCAATACCTTATAAAACTGCATTTGCCATTACCTGTTTAACCTGCTTTGTGTACAGCCTGCAATTATATGTTAATGCCGGTAATTACCGTTTTGCCGGCAGTGTTGTTAAACAAACAATGCTACAATTGCAGGCAGACAGCAGCCGTAATATAGTAATAGAAGGGTTACCCCGCGCCCAGTACGGGGCAATGATACTTGAAAACGGCCTGCAGCAGGCTACGCTGCTGCTTGGTATGGGTAAAGATACTTCTGCCATACGCGTACAATCCCGCAGAAGTGAGCTCAGGCCTTTGGTGCAGCCCTATAAAACGATACACACCCGTGTATCGGAAGACGAAGGAGTATCGCGGTATGTTTTTACAGATACTGCCCTTTTTATTTATAGGTAGGGCTGCTGCGATAGCTTATTACAAGGCAGGCCAGGAAAGACAGCAGGCTTATTACA
>DASZUX010000164.1:0-10144 GCA_035547455.1 Chitinophagaceae bacterium | reverse complement strand
GAAAAGCCCTGTCTTCATACGCAATTTTATCAAACGCCGAATCAAGAAAAAAGTGCCGCGGTATGTTATTGATAGCGTTTAAAACGCCTTCATCCGTAATGCCTTTTGTGCGCAACGTATCCACAAGTTTTTTGCGTAATCCTTTATGCTGGTATGTATCCTCGTATTTATTGTCCATCCTGCCGCGAAAATAGGGCTTTCCAAATATTACTTTTAATCAAAACAGGCGTTGTGCTAATTCCATTGCTATATCGTGCCGGCGATCTCGTTGCTGCACCTCCCCGGCAACTTTTTAAGGGGGAAAAGGGAGGAATGTGTTTTTGCATAATAAATTCATTTTTAAACAGTTAAACTAAAAGAAAAACCTTTTTTTCTAGATTCACCTGCTTTGTTCTCCGCGTATCTTAAACGCTATGCCTGACGGGGTGATCTTTCAGCCCGGCCTTCGTGGTTATCTTATTGGTATTTTTAACCATAAACACCTAAGCGCTTTTATATAAAAGTCACAAAAAACAAGGAGGATACAGGAGGAGCAGGGAGGAATTCATTTGTATTCAACTTGTTTATTTTCAATTGATTAATTAAAAATGAAAATATTTTTATTCAATTCATTTTATCTAATCCTCATCATTCCAGAAATACACGCACCCGCATTGCTATGGCGGGCAGGTGTTCAGGTCTCCGTTATATATATAAAAGGGTAGGGGGTGTCTCACTTTTTGAAGAAATATTTTTTATAGGGAGAAGATGTCTGTTTGCTCCGCGATTTGCAGCATCATTCTGAGCGCTGCGAAGAATTTACTAAAATGGAGCTTTGTTAATCTACTGAATTTTCTTTTTTTGTTCCATGCGGTACTTTTTATGTATTGCTATTTCAAGACGGGCATTCCCAGTAGAGTGATAGTTACCTGATTTTTTACTGGCGTTACAGGCTGCCTGTGTTAAAAACTAACCGGATATGTACCTTTATTAAATATCTTACGCCAGTTGACACACATGCAAAATATAGGGACGGGGCGAAAAGGGAGCACCGGCTGGTTAAACCGGCTGCTGGTGCTTGCAGGCATATATATAGCCATTCCCTTTCTCTGGGTTTCTGTATATAATCAGCCGGCGGGTGACGATTATTTTACTGCAGTGCGTGATGCCAATACTTCTTTGGGCACAGCCCTGCATGACAGCTACTTTTCCTGGAGTGGCAGGTACTTTGCGTTGGTAGTTGCACGAATTAACCCACTGCTGTACCATTCAACCGCTGCCTATAAAGTTTATCCGGTAGCGCTTCTCCTGCTTTTTAGCGGGGCTTTATTTGCACTTGTAAGGCAGTTCTTCAGTAACTACCTGTCAATAAAACACGCTGCTGCAGCAACCATAGTAATAGCCGCCGCTTACCTTACTTCGATGCCCTCTGTATCAGAAGGTTTTTACTGGTTCTCAGCAGCATGGGTGTACCAGTTGGCCAATATATTATATATGTTTTTGCTGGTAGTGCTGGCAAAACTTGTTGGTGCTTCGTCAAACAACCAGCGGGCATGGCTCTTTTTTCCTGCATGCATTTTATCAGTTTGTATTATCGGCCTAAATGAAATATCGCTGATTATTACCTGTATTACCCTTGCAGCATTTGCCTGGTTTGCTCACCGGCGTGTGCCTGCAGCTAAATACTGGCTGGCAGTATTAGCAATTATAGGTGTAATTGCCGGCGCTGCCGGCGGCTTTGCCCCTGGTAATTTTGAACGGTTAAATCACCAGCAGGAATATTCTTCTTCATGGTTGTGGACATTTTCAGGCGGGGTGTCAATTACCGTTATCTATGTCCTGCAATGGCTTACACAGCTATTTGTAGTAACATTAGTGTATATACCGGTTTGGGGGCGGCCGTTAGCACAGCGTATGGTTAATGCCGGGGCCTGCTATACCGTTAGCCTGCGTAAGGTAATCCTGGTTTTTATGGGTGTATTTATTTTACTGCAGCTTTTTACTGTGTTTACTGCAGGAGGCAGCAATGCAGGCAGGATACAAAATGTAATTTACCTGTTTTTTTTGCTGGGATATTTTCTAATACTCCAGTTATATCTTCTGCAACAGGCAAAACAAGGCGAACGTGTGGTTTATACACGGCAAAGCCTGCTTTATAAGATGGCAGTTTTGCTGTTTTTTTTAGGAATAGCTGACATTAATAATAATATATCAACTGCATGGATAGACGTTGTATCAGGCAAGGCAAAACAGTATAATAAGCAATTAAACCAGCGGGCTGTTTTTGCAAAACGGTGTACGCAGGATACCTGCCTGGTGCCAGCGCTAACCGTTGTGCCTAAAACTATTTTTTTTGAAGACATTAAATGGGCGGGTGATTCTGTTGATTTATGGTTAAACCGGGCATACTCAGCATATATGGGCAAACACTATATTACTACGAATGCCCCGCTGCCACCTGCACAGTCTAATATAGAGACTGTGAAAAACCTTGGTAAACAGGTAAGGGAATTGATTTTCAGCAAGTAAAAATGCCTTTTTCGATTATTTTTGCCGCCTTATGCCTGCATTACAATTTCAATTAGAGTGTACCAGCGAGCACAGCAAAGCCAGGGCAGGAAAAATAACCACCGATCATGGCGAAATATTCAGCCCTATTTTTATGCCGGTAGGTACTGTGGGCAGCGTAAAAGCTGTAACGCAGCCGCAATTGCAAAACGAGATAAAAGCACAAATAATCCTTGGCAATACCTACCACTTATACCTGCGGCCTGGCACACCTGTGCTTGAGGCCGCCGGGGGGCTCCACCGCTTCAACCATTGGAATAAGCCTATACTTACAGACAGTGGTGGCTACCAGGTATTTTCTCTTGCTGCCAACCGCAAAATAAAGCCGGAAGGAGTGGAGTTTCAATCACACATTGACGGCAGCAGGCACCTGTTTACCCCGGAAAATGTGATGGACATTCAACGCAGCATCGGCGCAGATATAATAATGGCGTTTGACGAATGCCCCCCATACCCGGCGGAATATGGATATGTGCAAAAAAGCATGCACCTAACCCACCAGTGGCTTGACAGGTGTTTTACCCGTTTTAACACCACAGAGGGCAAGTATGGCTATACCCAAAACCTTTTTCCGATAGTGCAGGGCGGTACTTATAAGGATTTACGCGTGGCTTCATGTGAATATATTGCATCAAAGAATGCTGCCGGCAATGCCATTGGCGGCTTAAGCGTTGGCGAACCGGAAGACATGATGTACGAACTAACCGCGCTTTGCTGCGAACACCTGCCCGCAGATAAACCGCGTTACCTGATGGGAGTTGGCACGCCCTGGAACATACTTGAAGCCATTTCGCTGGGTATAGATATGTTTGACTGTGTAATGCCTACCCGGAACGGCAGGAATGGTATGTTGTTTACGACAAAAGGGGTGGTAAATATTAAGAATAAAAAGTGGGCTGCTGATTTTTCTCCTATTGATGACGGGGTGCCCGTCGAATCAAGCAATTATTATACAAAGGCCTACCTGCGCCATCTTTTTGTGGCAGACGAAATATTAGGCCTGCAGATAGCCAGCATACATAACCTGGGTTTTTACCTTTGGTTGGTTGGCGAAGCCAGGCGCCATATCCTTAAAGGCAAATATGAAACCTGGAAGGCCGAAATGGTTGGTGTGCTGAAACAGCGTTTGTAAGGAATCCTGTTTTGTTGGGTTAATTTAAAAAAAAATCTACATTTATGTAGTTAACTACGTATATTTGTACATATATTTATTTTATGCCAGATTTTATAATACAACCCCTTACAAATAAGGACAGTGAACAGGTAATACACCTTGTGTTACCAATACAAACGGAAGAGTTTGGTGTACAGGTTACCCTGGAAGGACAGCCCGACCTGCTGGATATTGAAACAAATTATTATAAAAAAGGTGGTGGTTTTTGGGGAGCAGTAAATGAGCATGGGCTGCTTGGTACAATCGCACTTTTAAAAGTAGGCCACAATGCCGGCGTAATACGCAAAATGTTTGTAAGGAAGGAATGGCGTGGTAAGGAATATGGTGTTGGCCAGGCATTGCTGGATGAACTGCTTGTTTACTGCAGGAACAGTAAAATAACAGACCTTTATCTTGGTACAGTAGAGGTGTTTAAAGCAGCACAAAGATTTTATGAACGAAATGGTTTTACTGTAATAGAAAAGGAAAAACTGCCGTCATATTTTCCTTTTATGCCTGCCGATAATAAATTTTATCATATAAGGCTTGCAATTTAAACTTGTACTTATGAATGCGATAGAACAAGCAGGAATTTTAGCGATATCAACACGGCTTCTCCGCCTTAGTGAACAACTGCGGCGGGAAGGGGTACAGATATATAAAGAGTACGGCATTGCGTTTGAGCCAAAATGGTTTCCCGTTATTTATACACTGCATATAAAACCATTGCTGAGTGTTGTAGAAATTGCAGATGAAATTGGCTATTCACACCCTTCTGCCATAAGCCTGCTGAAAGAAATGGAAAAAGAAAAGCTGGTACAATCTAAAAAGGATAAAACAGATGAACGTAAAAGGCTGGTACAGTTAACTGTTAAAGGCAGTAAATTAGTAGCGCAGATGAAGCCGGTTTGGGATGTTATGACAAAGGCTATTGCAGAACTAACCTGCAATAAAAATGACCTTATGGAAGCGATTATTGAAACAGAAGTACAACTAAGGCAGCAAAATTTCTATCAGCGGGCGCTACGAATTGAAACTGAGCAGTCCGCAAGATAACCCCCGCATAGGCTGGCCTGGCGCATTGCTTACTTTAAACAAAGCCGGATAATTAACAAACTGCGGGCAGATCTTTAATTTCATAAACATGCTCTCAAAATTTAATTTCTCTGTTTTGTAACTAAATCGCCTTTTAGCAAGTAATAGGTAATTAATGCTTAGCAAACAGCAAAAACCTGTTATTATGTTTAAAAGTTATCTCAAAACAACCTGGCGCAGCTTTTTGAAAGAAAAGCAGGCCACTGTTTTAAACCTGGCAGGCTTAGCTACCGGGCTTGCCTGTGCCATACTTATTTATTTATGGGTGAGCAACGAGGTAAATGTTGATAAGTTCAGCAAAAACGATAGCAGATTGTTTGCCGTTATGAAAAATTCCCCCAACAGCGATGGCACAATATTTACATCTCCTCTTACCCAGGGACTGCTTGCAAAATCATTAAAAGAAGATTTGCCGGAAGTTGAGTATGCTGTGTCCCTGCGCCGGGACGGGCATGCCGGTATTATTACAAGCGGGGATAAGCATATAAAGGCATTACCTGCTTTTGCAAGCGGAAATTTTTTAAAGGTGTTTTCTTACCCCTTGGTGGGTGGCAGCCCGGCTAATGCCTTAACAGAACCGGAAGGGATTTTAATATCACCCGCACTTGCCGTAAGCCTTTTTGGAACAGCACAGCAGGCAACCGGCAAAAACATTTCGTGGGATCATGGCGACCAATTTAGCGGGCTATACAATATAACCGGGGTGTTCAGCATGCCACCGAATGCCTCAGAAAAGTTTGATGTGCTCTTTCCTTTTTCATTGTACGCGGCAAAGCAGGCTGGCACAAGGGGAGATATTACGTTTTGGGGCAGCAACAGCACTGAAACTTTTGTGTTGTTAAAAAAAGGAGTAAACGCAAATGAATTTGGTGAAAAGATTAAGGATTACACAAAAAATAAAATAAGAAAACTGTATGCAAACTCAGACCTTGTGAAATACGAAGGCAACCTTTTTTTGCAACGTTATTCCGATCGCTACCTGTACAATAGGTTTGAAGGTGGCAGGCCGGACGGTGGCAGGATAGAATACGTAAAACTTTTCTCGCTGGTGGCCATTTTTGTACTGCTGATAGCCTGCATCAACTTCATGAATTTATCTACTGCAAGCGCCGCCAGGAAAATGAAAGAAGTAGGAATAAGAAAGATAATAGGGGCTAAACGGTCAAGGTTAATTCTTCAATATGCCGGCCGTTCAATGTTACTGGCTTTTAGTTCGCTCGCCATTGCGTTAATGATTGTATTGCTTTTGCTGCCCTCATTCAACACCATCACGGGCAAGCATTTAAGCCTGCAAGTCAATGCTTCATTTATTACAGCATTATTCGTTATTACATTTATTACAGGGGTTATATCAGGCAGTTATCCTGCCTTATACCTCTCAGGTTTTAAACCGGCACTGGTGTTAAAAGGGAAGCTAAGCCCTGTGGTTGGTGAGGTGTGGGTACGCAAAGGGCTGGTAGTATTCCAGTTCGCAATATCAGTATTTCTTATCATTTCAGTATTGGTAATTCAAGGCCAGGTTAATCTCGTACAAACAAAGAACCTGGGGTACAATAAAGACAATATTATTCATTTTGCCAGCGATGGAAAACTCAGGAACGGACTTGAACTTTTTACCAGCGAGATTAAGAAAATGCCCGGCGTGGTTAATGCATCAAGCATGGATGGTAACATGACCGGGGTTTACAGCCAGGGTGGAGGCGGCATTAGCTGGCCCGGCAAGGGACTTAACGAAGGTGTTGAGTTTACCGGCCTTGATATGGATTACGGCATGATGGAAATGCTTGAACTGCAGGTGAGCGAAGGACGCGCCTTTTCACAACAGTTTGCTGATAGCAATTCAGTAATATTCAACGAATCTGCTATAAAAGCTATGCACCTCGACCGGCCCGTTGGTAAGACTGTTACGCTGTGGGGCGCCAAAAAGCAAATTATCGGTATAGTAAAAGATTTCCAGTTTGGCTCTATGTATAAAAAAACCGGCCCTTTCTTTTTAAGATGTGCACCCAATAACAGCAGCGTTTTTGTGAAAATAAAGCGTGGTACTGAAAAACAAACACTGGCCCGGCTTGAAAAGTTTTATAAGCAATATAATGAGGGCCTGCCGTTTGAGTACACTTTTATGGATGATGATTATAATGCTTTATACGCCTCTGAGCAAAGGGTATCGGAGCTGTCAAAATATTTTGCCGGGCTTGCTATTATTATTTCATGCCTGGGGCTGTTTGGCCTTGTTGCATTTACAGCACAAAAACGCAGGAAAGAAATTGGCATACGTAAGGTAACAGGCGCCTCAGTAATATCTATAATACTCCTGCTGTCTAAAGATTTCATAAGGCTGGTAATTATCGCACTGGCAACAGCTCTTCCATTGGCCTGGTGGGTATTGCGTAACTGGCTGCAGGGTTTTGCTTATCACGTAACCATCAGCAGCGGCATGTTTTTTATTGCAGCATTATGTGTTATCAGTATTGCATTATTAACTATTTGCTTACAGGCCATCAAAGCAGCAATGGCCAATCCTGTTGCTGCCTTGCGGGCAGAGTAATTAAAAAATCAACCTAAGTACATTTTAAAAATACATTTACCATGTAACCTTTTTAGCATGCCCCGGTACTCTGTTTATGTGCTGCTTAAAAAACCGGCGCTGCAAACGGTATGATAAAAAGCTATATTAAAACAACTTTTCGCAGTCTTTGGAAAAACAGGGCTTACAGCTTCTTAAATATTTTTGGGCTTACTATTGGTATTACGTGTGCTGCACTTATATTTCTTTGGGTTGAAGATGAAATGACCTTCAATCACAATTTTGCAAAACGGGATTACCTGTACCATGTAATGCAAAATGAAAAAAATGATGCTGGCATATCAACCAACGGCTCAACCCCCGGCCCATTGGCGGCAGCGTTAAAAACGGATATACCGGGCATAGTAAACAGCGGTCGTTTTAGCTGGGATATGGATGAACTGGCGGTTGTGGGTGAGAAAACAATAAAGGAAAATGGTATATATGCAGACCCTTCAATTCTCACCATGTATTCCCTGCCTTTTATATATGGCAGTGCTGCAACCGCTTTAAACGATCCGCAATCCGTAGTAATAAGCGAAACCATGGCAAAGAAATTTTTTGGCGATGCAAATCCTGTGGGCAAAACCATAAAAATGAACGCCAGGGCGGCATATAGTGTTGACGGGCTTTATACTGTTACAGGCGTTTTTAAAGATTTGCCTGGTAACTGTACATATCATTTTGAATGGATATCACCTTATGCAACATGGGAAAACGCCAATACATGGCTGAAGCCCTGGAGCAATAACCTTACCGAAACCATTATTGAGCTATCTCCCGGTGCCGATTTTGCAGCAATCAACAAAAAACTGGCTGACTATTTAAGTACAAAGGTTAGCGGATCAACCAATCATTGCATATTGTTTAATATGAACGACTGGCACCTGCGCAGCAATTTTGTTAATGGTAAGCAGGAGGGAGGAAGCATAAAATATGTACGCATGTTTTCAATAATAGCAATCATTATTCTGCTGATAGCGTGTATAAACTTTATGAACCTCGCAACGGCCAGGTCTGAACAGCGTGCAAAAGAAGTAGGAGTGCTTAAGGTAATGGGGGCAGGTAAAGGCAGGCTTATCGGTAAGTTTATAGGCGAAGCGCTGTTTATATCTTTTTTTGCTGTACTGTTGTCAGTAGGTCTTATTTACGTGGTAATGCCTGCATACAATAACATTGTACAAAAACAATTGTCAGTCAATTTATTTAATCCTGTACATTTTACCAGCCTCCTGGGCATTTGTTTTATAACAGGCCTTGTTGCCGGCAGTTATCCAGCTTTTTACCTGTCTTCTTTTAACCCGGTCAAGGTATTAAAAGGCATTAAAATAAAAAGCAGCGCCGGTATAGTTTTTTTGCGCAAGGGCTTGGTAATAACACAGTTTACAGCTTCGGTTGTACTGATTATTTCAACCATAATAATCTACCAGCAGGTACAGCATATTAAAAACAGGGACCTGGGATATAATAAAGATAACCTTGTTTACTTGAACCTCCAGGGCAATATGAAAGATCATTTCGCCATTATAAGAAATAGCCTTATGGCAACCGGTTACGTGGAAAATGCTGCCACGAGCCTGCACGACGCCCTGCATGTTTACAGTTATGGAGATGGCTTTAGCTGGCAGGGCAAAGACCCGAACAGTAAATTGCCTGTACACTCAAACACAGTAAGCCCTGAATATATATCAACCATGCATATACAGTTAGTTGAAGGACGCGATTTTTATGCTAACGGTACTGATAGCTTTGGGGTGATAATTAACCAAAGCATGGCATCCGTTATGGGTAAAGAAGGAAAGATTGGCAGCATTATTCACAGTGGGCGGTTTAACCTGGCGGTTATAGGCATTGCTAAGGATTTTATTTATAACGATGTTTATGGCAAAAGCGCTCCGCTCATTCTTATTCCGGGCAGGTATTCCGCAACAGTAATGGCATTGCGTTTTAAACCGGGGGTAAACCTTACAAGCGCTATTGAAAAGACAGAAGCTGTAATGAAAAAAGAAAACCCGGGTTTCCCTTTTGAATACAGGTTTGCCGATAAGGATTTTGATGCCATATTTGCTTCAGAAACATTAATTGGCCGGCTGGCCGGCTTCTTTGCAGTGCTGGCCATATTTATTTCATGTCTTGGGCTGCTTGGTTTATCTGCCTATACTGCCGAACGCCGTACAAAAGAAATTGGTATACGTAAAGTTTTGGGGGCATCGGTTCCGGGACTGGCCGGGCTGCTGGCAAAAGAATTTGTGCAATTAGTAACTATATCGTGCTTTATTGCGTTTCCCGTAGCATGGCTTGCTATGCATAACTGGCTGCAGAACTATGCATACAGAACCGGCATTTACTGGTGGGTGTTTGTATTTGCGGGTCTTGGTGCGCTTGTTATCGCTTTGGGTACAGTAAGTTACCAGGCCGTAAAAGCAGCTATTGCTAACCCTGTAAAAAACCTTAGAAGTGAATAAACAGGCAAGCCATCAGAATATTATACTCCGGGCCGGTTTTTAAAAAAAGCCGGCCCCTGTTATTTAAAACGAACGGCATAATTTTGAAAGCAAGGGGTTTAAAAAAAATTTCCAGGGTTACCCAACCTTTTTTGCAATGTACCAGTATATGCAAAAGGTTTTTTCAACCCTAAACTTTAAAAATGTAATATGAAGGTATTGAAGGTTACAATACTTGTTTTAATTGTGGCGGGCGCCTTGTACACCGGTTGTCAAAAAGATTGTGCGGTAGCTGTTCCGGTCGTTGTGGACGCCGGCAGCTATGATACTCTGAAATTG
>DASZUX010000163.1:0-7889 GCA_035547455.1 Chitinophagaceae bacterium | reverse complement strand
CTTGCCATTTTTGCCGTGCCGCTGGTATTATGTTTGGCCGGGGACAATAAACAGCCGCTTAGTACCGGCATTACTGCTATTGCTGCTATTGCCGGCCTGGTAAATGCCGGTATTGGTATTTACAAGATTGCAGATTTTAACAGCAGTATTGGCAAACTTAGTGGCGGCAGCGATGACAACCCTTTTGGCGACATGGTTAGTTCAATGGTTAAATCATCTGTTTCTGCAGGCTTTGGTTTGTACCTGCTGGTTATTGCCGGCGTTGCAACCGCCATTTGCGCCTATGCCATTAAAAACCGGCCGGCAAAACCACAAAGCACACCGCCTGCAACACCGCCGGCTGTTTAAACGCATGGTATATATAAATGGGCTGTGCCTGCTGCACCGTTGGTGCAGGGTGTATTGGTTTGCATAACCAAGACGACACAAACAATTTTTATTTGCGTACACTTAGTGTATCGAAACCGTACACTCATCGTCCTTTTTTCATGCCTTTCATTTGATAGCCAGCATCTTAAACCATGGCATTATTATAGCTATAATTTAGTTATGCACTCAGCCTGCCATCGTTTTTAAAATAAAAAACCTGGTATGCTTAAAAATTACCTGTTAACTGCCTTACGCCACATTAGGCGCAATAAGGCCTATACTTTTATTAATATTACAGGCCTTGCATTGGGCATTTGCGGCTGTCTTGTAATATTTCTTATCATTACCTATCATCTTAGCTTCGATAATTTTCACCCCGGTACAGGCAGGGTATATTGTGTTGACATCAACTCACCTGATGCACACGACCATGAGCATTGGAACCTGGTTCCGGCCCCTATGCCTGCAGCCATGCGGCAGGAAATACCGGGATTTGAGCAGGTGGCAGCGTTTCACCATTATTCAGCCAAAGTAGCTATTCCTGTAACTGGAAGTCCTGCGAAGAAAATTGACGCACCGGCGTTTTTTATTATTACGGAGCCGCAATACTTTAATATTCTCCAATATAAATGGCTTGCCGGCAATATCGCCACATCACTCAGCAGGCCCAACACAGTGGTGCTTACTGAAAATCGCGCTCACGTATATTTCGGCAACCTGCCCCCCGATAAGGTGATTGGTAAAACAGTAATTTATGACGACTCCCTGTTTGTAACAGTTACGGGGGTTTTACAGGATTGGAAGGGCAACAGCGATTTTAACTTTTCTGATTTTATTTCGTTTGCAACAATTAATCACAGCTTTTTAAAAAATGATATTATTCTTGATAGCTGGAATATACTTAACCATTCAAGCCAGGTGCTGGTAAAGCTGGACAAGGGAGTATTGCCGGCGCAGGTAGATGCGTTATTTCCGGCGTTTATAAAAAAACATCTTGACCCCGACCCGCATAGCAAACTGCAAGCCAGGCTACAACCATTCAGCGGCATACATTTTCACCCGGAATATGGCGGGGAGGGCCAAAAGGCAAGCCTGCCTGTAATTTTTGTTTTGTCAGGCATCGCCATTTTTATCTTGCTTATAGCTGCTTTCAATTTTATTAATTTATCTACTGCCCAGGCAGTACAGCGTACCAAAGAAATAGGCATACGCAAGGTGCTGGGTGGCAGCAAAAGCAATTTAATACTGCAGGTTTTAACAGAAACGTTTATTATTTCACTGGCTTCTGTTGCAATGGCAGCAATATGTGTAACACCGGTGCTCAGGGCATTCGGTAACGTTACAGACGGTGTAGGTTTTGCCGTAGTTAATGCCGGTAACTGGCTTTTCCTGTTAGGTACTGCTTTGGTTGTTACATTGCTAACGGGGCTGTACCCTGCGGGCATGTTATCCCGTTTCAGGGCCGTAACAAGCCTGAAAGGCGCTGAAAAAATAAGCGGGAAAGGCTATTTGCGCAAAGCGCTGATTGTTTTCCAGTTTACCATTTCTATCATCTTTATTATAGGCGCCATAGTAGCCGGCAAACAGGTTAGCTACATGCAGTCAAAAAGCCTGGGCCTTAAAACGGAGGCAGTAATAACATTGCGGCCTATGTGGAATGATAAGGGCAACAAAATGAAAGTGCTGGCACAAAAGGCAAGTAGTTTACCCGGTGTTGACAAAGTATTATTACAGGCCTTTGCGCCTATTGGCTTTGCGCACATGACAAACAGCATTCAACTGCTGGGAAGCAATAAAAAACAAAATATTGAAGCATCGCAGCACACCAGTAGCGAAGATTTTGTTCCTTTTTACGGCATAAAGTTATTAGCAGGCCGCAATTTGCTGCACAGCGACAGCATGCAGGAATATTTAATTAACGAAACCTGCGCAAAAGCGCTGGGCTTTACTGATTATAATAAGGCAATAGGTAAAATGCTGGTGCCGGGCGGAAGTGCCAAAGCATACCCGGTTGCAGGCGTAGTGAGCGATTTTTATGAGAACTCTTTCCATCAAAGAATACCGCCGGTGATTATTACGCATGACCCTGCGCTGGAAAATTGTATAGCCATAAAAACAAGCCTGCATGGGAAGAATGCCGCCGATATACAGCGGTTGATAACAGGGCTTGAAAAGCAATGGAAAACCGTGTACCCCGAAGAAGTGTTTGATTATTCATTTTTAGACGATGCAGTAAAAAGACTTTACGAAAATGAGTTGAAGATGCAGCGGCTGATTGATACTGCAACACTGGTAGCCATTTTTATTTCGTGCATGGGGCTGCTTGGCCTGGCTATGTTTACTACAGAAAGAAAAACGAAAGAGATTGGCATACGCAAAGTGCTGGGCGCATCAGTAATAAACATTATAACTATGCTTAGCCGGGAGGTAGCTTTACTGGTAGTACTGTCGCTGGCCATCGCTTCACCCATAGCCGGGCTGGTAATGCAGCAATGGTTGCAAACCTTTGCCTACCGCACAAGCCTTACTATTTGGGTATTTGTGTTTGCCGGAAGCAGCGTCCTGTTTATTGCAATGGCAACTATTGGCATTAAGGCAATTAAAGCCGCTTTGGCAAACCCTGTTAAGGCTTTAAAGAATGAATAAATATTAAAATTTTCCAACTGTTTATTTGCGCCGCTTTTCCCTTTTGACAAATACAGGAAGGCAGGTGCCATACGAAATTTAGTAAGCGGCAAGCCGGTTAAAATGTGCTTCGCTGCCTGCCAAACCTATGCCAGGCAAATCATATAAACTTTAGCCATCACTTAAATGGTTTACCGCTTTATAACGCCACAATACGGATTTAAAATTGTCTAAAACTTATTGCATATCCCTCATCGAACCATAATTCACGATACCGCTGATTAAAGAGATCCTATAACGGTTAATGGTAATAATAACTTGCATTTGCTTTATTACCGGGTAATTATTACATTTGAAAGGCTATAGACAGTAAAAGAAAAGGCCCTGCACCAACAGCCCGTTACATAAACTATTAGCCACGTAGTAATTACGTTTATTTTATACAAACAATTTTCTTTAAACCTTTTACCCGTTAAATACTGCCTGCCATGCTTAAGTACGAATTAAAAATTGCTTTGCGCAAGCTGTTAAAAAGCAAACTCTATACTTCAATAAACATCATTGGGCTGGCCATAGGGCTTGCTGCATGCCTGGTAATTGCAACCATTGTTTTAAATGACCTTTCTTATGATAAACAATGGAAAAATTCAACCCGCCTGTACAAGATTATCGGGATTCAAAGTACCAACCACGGCGTTGTGGAAACCCCACACGTGTATTCTGGCCTGGCGCCTGCTTTGAAACGAAGTTTTCCCGAAGTACAATCATTTTGCCGGATGGAGGTTGAACCGGAGAAAATAAAATTTGACGCATCAAAAGAGGCCGTAAGCCTTCATGCGCTGCTTGCTGAAAATACCATTTGGAACATGCTGGACTTTACCATTATACAGGGTGACCCTAAACATGTGAAAGAAGGCATAGATAATGTTGTAATAACCCGGCAGCTTAGGGATGAATATTACAGGAATGATAACCCCGAAGGAAAGATAATTTACAAGATTGGCCAAAGCGATACCACAAAGTATCTTATCACGGGCGTTATAGAAGACATCCCCGAAAATACGCATTTAAGGTCTCAAATTATAGTGTTAAGAGACTACCTGGCAAACAAGAGCTCACCTTTTAATAAATTTTCAGGCGGTTCAAGCCCGGCCTTATTGCCGCAGTATTTATTGTTAAGCCCCCATACCAATGCCGCATTGTTTGAGAAAAAACTAAATGCATGGTACAAAGTACAGGGTACAGAAATTTTTAGTAACCCCAGCTATTATTTACAACCCATGCGGGATGTGTACCTCCGTTCAAACTATACCGATAATGGGGCCACTCAGGGTAACATAAATACCGTGTACGTATTCTCCCTTGTGGCAGCGTTAATATTGCTTGCAGCATGTATAAACTATGTAAACCTTTCAACTGCCAAAGCCATTGAACGCATGCGGGAGGCAGCGGTTTCGCGTGTAGTGGGTGCGGAAACCGGGCATATTATGTCAAGGTTTTTGCTGGAAGCTATCCTGTTTTTTATGATAGCGTTTGTTATTGCCGCCGGCGTTTACAGCATATCACTGCGTTTTGTGCAGCAGTATTTAAACAATGTGTTACCGGTTACCCTGTTTAACAATTTAAAGCTGTTTGGCATAAGCCTGGTTACACTGCTGTTTGTTTGTGTTGCTACGGGGTTGTACCCAGCCTACCTGCTTACTAAAATAAAGCCGGTTTACGCGCTCAAAGGTGTTGTAAGTCAAAAACCGGGAATGGGCGTTTTAAAAAAAGGGCTTATTGTAAGCCAGTTTGCCATCGCATTAGTAGTGCTCATTGCTTCCATCACCATTAACCTTCAAACCAGGTTTTTAAAAAATGCCGACCCCGGTTACGATAAAAATAACCTGTTACAGGTGGGTTTTGTTAAATGGGGTGAAAAAGGAAATGATTTTAAAAAAGAATTATTGCGTATACCGGGTGTAGAAAGTGCTACGAGAACTGATTGGTATCCTACGCAGGGAACTATGCGCGTAGAAATGAAAGACCCAAGAAATGATAATGATGTATTAAGTGTTTCATTTCTTGAATGCGATGTTGATTTTCCAAAAACGTTGAAACTGCATCTTAAAAGTGGAAGATTCTTTGATCCCGGCCGCCCTTCGGATGACAGCGAAGACTCCGCGCGTTATACAAAGGTTATTTTATCAGATACTTATGCAGACCTCTTTAAAGAAACATCGCAATTAGGTAAGCCCAACCCTGACTTTATGCATATTCCCATTGGTATTATTAAAGACTTTCATAATGAAAGCTTTTTAAAAAGAGAAAGCCCGTTTATTATCACTGCACACAAAAACATGAACTACGCTGCCATGCTAATACGGGTTACCCCTGGCACTAACAGCCGCGTTATAATTTCGTTACAAAAACTGTGGAAGCAATATTACCCGGCAACAACGCTTTCATTTAACTGGGTGGACGATTTGCTTACTTCGGAATACAGGAAAGAAAGCAGGCTGGGCAACATCTTTAACATCTTCACTTCTTTAGCTATTGTGCTCGCCTGCCTGGGCTTGTTTGGCCTGGTAACATTCACACTTGAAAAAAGAATGAAAGAAATAGGCATAAGAAAAGTGCTGGGGGCATCGGTTGCCTCTATTTCAGGATTAATATCAAAAGATTTTTTAAAGCTGCTGGCGCTTGGCACATTGATAGCGGCGCCTGTTGCATGGTATTTCTTAAACAAATGGCTTGAAAATTACCCATACCGTATTAATGTTTATTGGTGGATTTTTGCTTTATCCGCTATATTAATGGCCGTTATCACATTAGCAACCTTAAGTTTTAAAACCATAAAAGCGGCAATGGCCAACCCCGTAAAAAGCCTGCGGAGTGAATGATTGCTGGTTTGTTTAAAGCATACAGGCATTATACTTACCGTATTTTCATCCCGGCCACTTCGTCGGTAGCGTTATAATGCTTTAACAGGTAAACCGTAAAAAAACGCGCGGCATGCCCGTTCCTGTATTCCGTAAATTTCTTCAGCAATATCACCTGGTCAAAATAATGCCTGTAAAAACTTTCTACCGGCAACGGGTAATTACTTGGCACAATACATAAGGCATCACTTCCTTTTGGTAAAAGGTTGCGGTACCGGTTAAGCCATGCAAAATGATGCAGGTCGTCAAGCACACCCACACCTGCTACTTTAGTGCCGGCAGGCCTGGCTACGTAAAAATCTATATGTGCCGCGGGAAACCACTTGTTGCAAACAACAGGCAACCCCGGCATAATAAGTTTCCCGGCTTCTGCGGACGTTTTCCATTGTAAAAAATTTACTCCAAAATCCTTCCAGCCATACATATCAAGCGTAAAATCATCTTCACCATACTTTTCGGCTTTACTATTGCCAATAGTACCGGGATAAAAATTTATAAACGCCGCACCACCCGCAACAATGGTAATTATAAGGGTAATGGCTGTGTTTAGCAGCAGGCGGGCAGCCCGCTTTTTTGTAAATAATAGTGCATCTGTCCAGGCCGCGCCAAAAAAAGACAGGGTAATAAACCCCGGCCCGCTCCAGTGTGGTAAAACATCCCTCCACAAAGCAATACCACTTACACATGCAATTATAGGTATGCCGGTACATAAAAGAAGCTGCGTTGCTTTTTTGGTTAGTAAAGGCTTACGGTAACAATAAATAATACCGCCGGTTATTACAATAACATTTACAGGGTTATTATAAAAAACCTGGCCTGCAAGTGCCTGGAAAAATTCTGCGGGGTGTATAGCCATGCTGCTTACTGCTACCCGGTTGCTGTGGTAACGCCATGTAATAAAGTTATTGTGTACATTCCAAAAAAGTATGGGGCTGGCAATAACCGCTGTTAACACAAGGGCTATATACAGCCCGGGTTGTAAAAATATTCGCCTGTTGAAAAGTACAATATATAACACCAGCCCGGCCCATAAAAAAACACCATGCACCTTGCACATAATACAGCAACCAGCCAGCAGGCCGAATAACATCCAGTATAAATAGGCGCGGCGGTTATCCTGCGTTAATTTAACCAACCGCAGCAGTACGTATATTGCTGCCAGCCAGCAAACTACCTGCGGGCTGTCGGGCAAAATAAATGTGCCCGCTATAACGCCTGAATAAAGGCTTGTGTTGTACAGGATGGCCGCTATCCACCCGGTGCGTTGGTTACGGACGATGGTGCCTATGGCAAAGCAGAGCCAGGTAGCTGCAGCAGCACATATTATAGCACCTGCCCGTATAAAAATTTCGGTGTTAAATGTAAGGTTGAATGTAAACAGCCGTATAAGCAGTGCCACCCCCAAAGGGTGATCAAAATAGCTGGATTGAAGGTGCAGGGCATAAGTGTAATAATACACTTCGTCATTGCCAAGTTCAACTGAAAATGCCAGCAATATTCTTACAATTGTACAGGTAATAATTAACAGTGCTAAACGTTTTGAATATGCCACGTTTTAAGTGTGAAAAGTAAAAAAATAATTTGCTGAAAAGTTCCAGGCAAGCACCACTGCTGTGGCCATACCTTTTGACAGGTAAAATGCTAACCGGCCGCGGCTGTGCGCAAAGTACAGCAACAAGTTATTCAATCCCAGCCCAAATATTGAAACTATGATAAATTTAGTAAACGCGGGAGTGAAAGAAGTATGAGAACTGCTGAATGTCCACGCGCGGTTTAACAGGTAATTATTGGTAACAGCCAGTGAAAACCCGCATGAATTGGACAAGAATTTATTCTGCTTTAGCTTCTGCTTACAAAGCCAGGTAACACCAAAATCAATCACGAGGCCTGTTGCGCCTACCAAACCAAATTTTAAAAACTTTAACACCCATGCCGGTACATTCATCATCAGAACTTTTAAAAGGGCAACTTGAA
>DASZUX010000162.1:0-3947 GCA_035547455.1 Chitinophagaceae bacterium | reverse complement strand
AAACAAATCAGGGATTGTAAAATTTTTTTAGGGCGCCTTGTGCCTATGCTTCCCAAAGCACCATCACCCAGGCAAAAGTTACGCCGGGAATGCTGATATTCAACCGTTCATACATAATAAACAGCCCGTTACATACCATGCTGCTAAATTTAAGTTTAGTGTTGTAATTTTAGGTTTTATAACAGCTTTTTTATTACAGGCATGCACGGTGCGGATACTTTAAAATTCAAAACTGTTTTTGACAGTTCAGCTTTAAATGATGGCCTTTATTTTTTTCTACAGTTAATACACCGCCTTTACCCGGAAGATGCGTTTCATTACCTTATTGCTACCGCGTTAAAGGAAAAAAAGACCGACGAGGAAATATACAAGGAGGTTCAACGTAACCTGCCCGGCATAAAACCTTTCCTGCAAAAATACACTTATGCGAAACCAGCCAGCCGTAAACAGCGGAAAGAGCTGCAGCAGCAATTATTAAGGTTATTGGGTGAGAAAAAAGTTATTAACGGCTACCTTCAACTGGGGCTTAAAGAAAATTATATACGGGGCTTAAAGAGACATATTAAGGTTAAGGGCGAAATTTTAACTACTGATAATACCGTACACGGTAACCCGGCAGATGTAACCGAATTGATTAAACACAACATTAAGAATGACAGCATTGACATAGTAACCTGTTATAACGGGTTACACCATTACCCTGATGAATATTTAGATGATATTATGAAATTTATACACCGTGTGCTGCGCAAGGGCGGTTTGCTTGCGGTAAGGGAATATGATATTACCACCCCTGCCATGCAAACCTTTATTTCTGTAGTGCATACTGTAATAAATGTGGGCGCTAATGTTTCATGGGCTACCAATGCGCGTGAATTCAGGTCGTTCAGGCCGGCAGAGGAGTGGAGCAATATTATCACTTCATATAGTTTTGCAGATATGGGCAAACGTATTAAGCAGGATAAAGACCCTACGCTGAACACTATGATGGGATTTATAAAGCTGTAAAAGCATGAGGTAATAAAGACACTCCCCCTCAACTCCTAAAACCTGTTCAGCACTTCTGCCGCTTTACGTTTTAAGTAAGGGCTGGAAGATACTACCGATATAACCCTGTGGGGTAGTTTGTGAAGGCCTCTCAGCACAAAGTCGCCAAACATCCCGGTGCGGTTATCTGCCTTAAAAACCCTGTACACGCGCTCATCGTATTCACGCAGGGCCTCAGCAGAAAAGTTACCAGCCTGCAGGCTTTTAACACATTGCTCTGCAGCGCACATGCCTGAATAAACAGACCGGCCCACCCCCAGGCCTGTTAAAGGGTTAATGTTATAAGCGCTGTCACCGGCAAGCAGTACCCGCTCAGCAGAAATTATTCTTTTCCCGGTGGTTAATGGTAACGACGCGCCTTTTAAATTACCGTATAGCCTTGCATTGCCAAACAAATTGTTTAGCGGCGGGTAATTATGAATAATTTGCTGCAGCAGCACCTTTGGGTTAATGTTATATTTAACCGCATGCTGCTTTAATACAAACACCTCAACCAGCGACAGCCCCGTGGGCAGGTCTACCGTGCCGAGGTAGAAGGGCACAGGCATTTTTAATAAAATAAGCCGGCAACAGTTGGTGCTTCCGTTATGCGGCAAACCGGTGTAATATCCCCTTGCCGCTAAAAGAAAGTGTTCGCCGGGCTTATTACCTGCCACCAGCTTTTGGGCTAATGCAGATTTACTGCCGGTAGCCGCAATAACCATTTTAGCCTGTACCGCAATCTTGTTGTTCCTGCCTGTTATATGTACTGCTTCACTGCCGGCTTTAACTTCTTCTACCAGCACATCGTCAAAGTAAGTAACATAAGGGCTCTTTAATGCCTCGGCCAGCAAATAGTTATCAAACCGGCCCCGCACGGTGCTTATACGTGCGTTAGAAGTTGCGTCAAATTCTATTTCGTTAAGCTTTGCATTATAAATATAGTAGTGATGAATATCCTGTACAATATGCTGTTCCTTCATGCGGGGCAGTAAAGTTGCATCCAGCTTATTCAGCACATTACGCAGGCGGCCGTCATAAAACTCCCCGCAAACTTTATCGCGCGGAAACTGCGCCCGCTCAAGCAGTATATGGTTAATGCCATTTTTACTTAAAAACATTGAGGCCACAGTTCCCGCAGGCCCCGCGCCAATAATGCATACATCTGTTTCAAGCATTAGCGACGGATTTAAACAAAAGTAGGCATAAAATTTCCTGGTTGCGGTGATTATAATTCCCCTGGCAGTTTAATATATCAACCGCTTAAGGGTTATTATTGTTATATCTTTTTTGCTCCGCAAGGTACTCCAGCAACAGGCAGTCATTATACGCCGGGCAATAATAATTTATGCGGGTTATCCCCGTTTCCACCAGCGGGTACACCAAAAACCCTGGAAAAGTTGCCGAAGCGCTGGCGATGAAAAACACAAAGCTGCTCGTTTCCAGTGCCGAAAAAATATCATCCGTATGCCATGCCTGTTCAGCCGGCAGGCTTACCCCCCAATGCAGCAGCGCAGTACGCAGCATTATCTTTTCAGGCATAGTGCCTGCTTTTTGGTAAGCGGCAGTTGCGTCACTTATTAATTGCGGCTTTAAGGCCTCAAGTGCGGCTATAGGTTTAAGGCTCATTAGCCTGGCCAGGTGATACATGATAGCAGGCGCCGTTTTGTAATACACAGAGAGTTTGTTGGGATGTTTAAGGTAATCTCCTGTTTTAACGGCCTGCACTAAAAAAGCAAGGCTTGCAGAATCTGCTTTTGTCCAGGGCAGGTTATAAGCCTGTACCATATATAAAGTATTGCACAGTACGCAGGCATCCAGCTCCACCAGCATTTTTTTTCCAAACCATACTGAATATGCTTCATATTTTTTGTATCCCTTTAACGTGGTGCGGGCAAGCCTGCCGTCTTTATTGGTATAGCCCTGCATCAGCGCATGTACCGCTGCAGCTACCGAATCCGGCTCACCTAATGCAAGCTGCATAATAGCCGTATCGTCAAAATCATCTGCCACATGCATGTAGCCGTTAAGCATACTAAGCGGCCATGACAGGAAAAAAGGTTTAACCGTATCGTTAGCGCCGAAATTGTAGGTTTGCCTGCCGCTTTGATTTTTGAATTTATGTGCCGCTGCGCGCAGCCGCTGTATAATAGTATCACAAATTGCCTGGTCTGCCGCGCTAAGCTGCGGTTTTATACGCCTTAACGTAAAGCAGATTATACCGCTGAAAAAAATATTTTCATCTTTATATACCCTGCCGTTTACCACCATTTTACGGTAAGCGGGAAAAATACCGGGCGCATAATATGCTTCGCCGTGCTGCTGCAGGCTGTTTATACGCAGCAGCACGGCATGCATTAGGCTGTCGCTGTTGCTGCGCGCCTGCACAGTACAGCAGCTTAACCAAATATATAAGCAGGTGATAATACATTTTTTAACAACCCTCATGTGCAAAATTTGCCTGTAACAATTTTATAGGTTAGCTGCGGTTTAGGCTAAAACTGCAACGTAAATGCTGTGCCTTCGCCCACCAGCGATTGTACGGTTATGTTGCCTTTGTGCAGCATCATAATCTGTTTGCAAAGGCTAAGCCCTATGCCGCTGCCGCTTTTTTTAGTACTGAAAAACGGCACAAATATCTTATCTAACAACTCCTCCGGCATGCCGGGGCCATTGTCGGTTACGCGTATATAAGGCTTTTTACCCAGCAGTTGTGCGCCTGAGAGCATGATGTGCGGGTCTTCAATACCCTTTACCGCTTCAATGGCATTTACCACCAGGTTTATAAGCACCTGCTCCAGCAGGTTAATGTCCGCCTCTATCATCAGGTCGGGGTCTTTCAAAATCACTTCCATCTCAATATTCTTCTGCTCAAGGGTCGGCTCCATTAACTGGTGCAGGCTTTCAAATACATCTCTAAC